>JAMFSG010000102.1 GCA_026225155.1 Verrucomicrobiota bacterium | reverse complement strand
TGGCGATGACGGGCTGCGGAAATTCCTGGAAATTATCCGGCGGCAGCCAGTTTTCTTCGGCGGTGATGAAGGTGTCAAAAAAATTCCAAGTCTTGCGCGCGAGTTTGTGAAGTTGCCGGATTTGCTCCGCTGAAAGTTCCGCAGCTTTTTCGATGATGGGCAGGCTGATCCACCACGCAATGAACGGGGAAATAATCCACAAACCGAGAAAACCAAAAGTGACCGACGAAACGGGAACGCCAAGAAAAAAAAGCAGCACGGCGATGCCGGCCGCGAGCAGCGGCGCGCCGCACATCGCGACAAAAAAACTTTGCAACTGGCCGTTGCTCTGGCGGTCAACGTCATTTGCCGTTTGCCATTCGAGCAAATTGCGTCGCGTGAAAACTAATCGTCCGAGCGTTCGAATGACGGCATCGAGACTGATGACGGCGTCATACGCGAGAAACGTGACGGTCAAAATTGCCTGTCCCGCCTGGCGCACGACATTTCGTCCGACACTTTTCAGATGCAAATTCCACGGCAAATCTTTCGGTTTCAGAAAAAATTCCGTCAGCGCGGACAAAAACGACGGCAGCACGATGATGAACAAAATGAATAATCCCCAGACATTTGCGCTCGCGGGAAAAAGCAACCAGCCGAGCGCGAGCAAAAATACGAGCGCGAACGGAATTAAGCTGCGGCGCAAGTTGTCAAAAATTTTCCAGCGTGATAATCCGGTCAGCGGATTTTCCACGCGCCGCACATCGGGTCCGGGCAGGCGCGGCAGCAGCCAGGTCGCGATCTGCCAATCGCCGCGCATCCAGCGATGCCGCCGCCGTGCATCGGCGCTGTAGCATGACGGAAATTCCTCAAACAATTGCACGTCACTGATCAATGCCGAGCGCGCGTAACTGCCTTCCAACAAATCGTGGCTCAAAATCCGATTCTCAGGAAATTTTCCGCCGACCGTGCGTTCAAACGCGTCCACGTCGTAAATGCCTTTACCGATGAACGAGCCTTCGTGAAAAACGTCCTGATAAACATCCGAAACCGTCCGCGTGTAAGGATCAATTCCCGGATCGCCGGAAAATAATTTCACGAACCGTGAACGTCCGGCGCTCGGCAGACTGACGGCGACGCGCGGTTGCAAAATTGTGTAGCCTTCGACGATCAAACCTTTTTCGGTGTCGTAAATCGGACGGTTCAACGGATGCGCCATCGTCGCCGCCAATTGCCGCGCTGCGTCGCGCGGAAGCTGCGTGTCGGTGTCGAGCGTGATGACGTATTTGATGTGCGGCAGCGCGGCGAGATCGCCGACGACTTTGGAAAAACATTCCAGACTTCCGCCACGCAAACAGTGGTTCAAATCCGCAATCTTGCCGCGTTTGCGCTCGTAACCCATCCAGATTTTTTCCTGTTCATTCCATCTGCGCGGGCGATGGAATAAATAAAAAATGCACGGGCGATCGGTTTTATATTTTAGATTGAGAAGCTGAACGCCTTTGAGGGCGCGCTGCAATAATTCCTCGTCGTCGGTTTTGTATTCCTTTTGCGAATCGCAAAAATCAGTCAGCAGCGCGAAATAAATATTTTGATCGTGGTTCGACAGATAACGAACTTCAAGCGCTTCCAATAAATTTTCAATGCCGGGAATGCTGGTCAACATTGTTGGCACAACGACAAGCGTCGCGTGCGCGGGCGGAATGCCTTCGGAAAAATCCAAACGCGGCAGCGGCGAGGGTTTGACGAAAATGGTCGCGAACCAATTCGTCAGCGATACGGCCAACTGGCTGGTGCAAAGCAGCGTGAAAAATGTAAGCAACCCAAACAGCCAGCCGGGAATCTCCATGGTCGCCGTGTGAAATAACAACGGAATTGCCGCGATCAATGTCACGACCAAAATGCTGCCGAGATAAAATGTGAGCGGAAATTTTCTGGCGACGCGCGGCAGAAAATTGCGCAGCGGAATTTTCATCTGCGCCGCGCGTTCTAAAATTTTCATGCCTTTGCCGGTCAGAAAAAAACCGACGTGCGCGCGCCGGTCGTCCGGTTTGCCGGCATTTTTTTGGGCGAGAGCGATGGCCAGCGTCGCGACTTCCGATTCGGTTTTCTGGCTGTAACGCGCGATGCGCTCGACGCTGTGGCGATAAAGATCGCGCGTGGCAAAATCCATCTGCGCATAAATTTGTGCGGGATCAGTGCGTAACGTTTGTTCGACCACGCTTTGCGCCTCGACAAATTCGCGCCAATCCATCGTGTCGAGAAAACGCAGACTGCCGATGCTGTTGCCGACAGAAACTTGCGTCGTCGCTTGATATTGGCTTTCTGATTGAACCAATTGATCCACGGTCTGGCCGTCTTCCGCGAGGCGTTCTTCAATCCAGCTCACCGCGAGTTTGACGGGCGGCGATTTTTCCTGCAGCCGCCGCATGAATTCTGTCACAAATGCGCGACTTAAAGTCGGTTGCGATTGCGCCATTTCGCCGACCACGATGATCAGCTTAGACGGATTATTTTCCGCCATCTGCAAAATTCGGTCTGCCCAATCTTCGGCTTGATCACGATCTTTGCGCATCAAACTCAAATTGACGGCGACGCGGCGCAGATTTTCGATCAAGCTCAAACGCAGCATTATGGGAATCGCCCACAATTCGCCGAGTTTCAGCGGCACGATTTCCTGATAGCCCGCGACGAAACTCGTCAGATGCGACGCATCAATCCGCGCGTCCGTATGCGCGATCAGTTCCAGCGCGATTTCATAAACGCGCGGAAAATCCGCCCACGCGCCGTTGAGCAGGCGCGGCAATTGGCGATTGAAACGGCGCGGCAGATGGCGTTGCGCGGTGCGAATCTGTTCTTCGATGAGATGAAAATTATCCAGCAACCATTCCGCCGCCGGCGTGATCTGCCGGGTTTTTTCCACCGCCAAAGTGCGCTCATTATATTCGCGCAGAATTTTTTCGTTCGACGCCAGACGCGGTAGCAAAATGTTCGGTCCGCGCCCGATTTCCACCTGACGTTCCTGCGCAAGGCTGCGCGCGAATTGTTTGAGCGAATCAAGGCTCAACAATTCGCCACGCAACGGCTGTTCGTCCGCCGAAAATTCCGGTGGCGCATTTCCGTTCAGCCGATTTTTTATCCAAGACATCAAAATTGCCATGCAAGTTTTCCGATCCGACCGGTTGGTGAAATGCCCGGCGCAATTTTGGCGAGACAACCCGGCGGGTTTGTTTTGCAATCAGCGTGCCATCAAGGATCAACAAAAGGCAAAATGCGCGCCGCCAGTCAAATTGCGGGCAGGGGATATTCGACGGTTAAATCCAGTTCCAAGAAGCGCTTGCAGATTGCACATTTCGAGGATTTCTTGCCGCAAAGTGCATGGTTTTCTTCAAAAGAAAAAACCGCTGCCCAAAAAATATTTTCAACGTAAACATTTTACCGCGCCAAATTGCCAGCGCGTTTTCCGGCGATTTTTCATCAGGCATTTTTACAAATTTCAGCCGGGCGCGAATCGGTATGTGTATTGCTAATCATGATTTGAAGAGATTTACGCCATGAAATTATCGCTGAAACCGCATCACCTGAAACGCTACAAAGACATCGCCATGTTGTTTTTGAAATATGGCACGTCTGATTTGGCGAAAGAATTTGCGGCGGAGAAAGTGCCGGATGCGGAAAAAATTCTGCCGGAAGCGGCCGGCCAATCCAAGCCCGAAGAGCTGGCGGACGATCTGGAAAAAATGGGGCCGACGTTCATCAAGTTCGGACAATTGCTTTCGAGCCGTCCCGATCTTTTGCCGGAGCCATATTTGAAAGCGCTGTCGCGTTTGCAGGACAAGGTAAAACCGTTTCCATATTCTGAAGTGGAACAAATCGTCGCGAGCGAATTGGGCGTCCGTATTTCCAAAGCGTTTTCGTTCTTCGATGAAAAACATTTGGCCGCCGCGTCGCTGGGGCAGGTGCATCTGGCGGCGTTGCGCGATGGTCGCGCCGTCGTGGTGAAAGTTCAACGTCCCGAAATCCGCCAGCAGATCGCCGCAGATTTTGAAGTATTGGAAGAGATCGCCAGTTTTTTTGATGAACACACGGAAATTGGACGCCGCTATCGCTTCGGCAAACTGCTGGCGGAATTCAAAAGCACGCTGTTGCAGGAATTGGATTATCAGCGCGAAGCCAACAATCTCGCCACGCTCGCGAAAAATCTTGAACAGTTTCCGAACATCCGCGTGCCGTTGCCGGTGATGGATTATAGTTCGCGCCATGTGCTTACGATGGATTTTATCGAAGGCGCAAAAATCACGGCCTTGAGTCCGCTCGTGCGTCTGGAATTGAAAGGCGACGCGCTGGCCGAAGAATTTTTCCAGGCGTATCTCAAGCAAGTTTTGGTGGATGGTTTTTTTCATGCCGATCCGCATCCAGGAAATATTTTTCTCACGCCCGATGGTCAATTGGCGTTGCTGGATTTGGGCATGACCGGACGTTTGAGCACCGGGATGCAGGAAAATCTTTTGCGTCTGCTGCTCGCGGTCAGCGAAGGCAACGGCGACGAAGCCGTAAAAATTGTTTTGCGCATCAGTGAAACGGGCAGTGATTTCAAGGAAGTTGAATTTCGCAAGCAGGCTAATGATTTTATTTCAGAACAGCGCGATCAAACTTTGAAGCATCAAAATCTCGGCCAATCCCTGTTGCTGATGTCGCGCGCGGCGGCGGAAACGGGTTTGTATGTGCCGACCGAACTGACAATTCTTGGCAAAACGCTGTTGCAACTGGAACAGGTCGGAAAAATTTTATCGCCCGAATTTAATCCTGACGCGTCCGTGCGCCGCAACGTGGCGGAAATCTTGCGCCGCCGGATGTTGAAGGCCGGTTCGCCCAGCAGCATTTTCGGCTCAATCATCGAGATGAAAGATTTCATCGGCGGTCTGCCCGAACGCGTGAACAAAGTTTTGGACGCCGCCGGCAATGCCGGATTGGAAGTCAACGTTCGCACGCCCGACGCCAAACATTTGCTGAATGGTTTTGAAAAAATCGCCAACCGCGTCACGACGGGAATTTTGCTCGCCGCGCTGATCGTCGGCGCCGCGTTGATGATGCGCATCAGCTCGTCGTTCCAGATTTTTGGTTATCCCGGCATCGCGATGATCTGTTTTCTCATCGCCCTCGGTGGCAGCGGCTGGCTCGTCATCAGCATTTTGTTAAAAGATTGGCGGGATAAACGAAAACAAAAAGATGATTGAAAATGTGACATTGGGCCGGCCACGGATTGCCAGCGTGCGTCCGTTAAATTACGGTAAAAGCATGGCGTTGCATCAAAATCCAAACTTGGAATGGCATTGCGCGGGCGAGAAAATTTTCCCCGCGATGCTGGCTGCCATTACCGCCGCGCAAAATTCCGTCCAGTTGGAAACCTACATTTTTTCCAGCGGTAAAATTGGACGGCAATTTCTGGAAGCACTGCTGGCGGCGGCGCAGCGCGGCGTTCACATCCGTGTTTTGGTGGATGCCGCCGGCTCCTGGTTTTTGCCGAATAATTTTTTTGCGCCACTGGTGGCCGCCGGAGCGGAAGTTCGCCGGTTCAACCCGCTGCACCTCTGGCGTTTTGGCGTGCGCGATCACCGCAAACTTTTGATCTGCGACGGCACCGTCATTTTCATTGGCGGATTCAACATTGCCGACGAATACGACGGCGACGGCATAGCGCGTGGCTGGTTCGATCTGGGCGTGCAAATTGAAAATCCGGCGCTGGCAAAAAAACTTTCTGAATCGTTCGATGAACTCTTCGACCTTGCCGATTTTCACCGCCGCCCGCTGATGCGATTGCGCGTCTTCAAACGCAAACGCAAACCGGAAAAAAATCCGGTCGCAGAATTATTGCTTACGCACCCCGGCCGCGGCGCCAGTCCATTTCAAACGGTGTTGTATCGCGACTTTGCCCAAGCTTGTGACGTGCGCATCATCAGCGCGTATTTTTTGCCGACGCGTCGTGTCATGCGTGAGCTGGCTCGCGTCACCCGGCGCGGCGGGCGCGTGCAATTGATTTTGGCCGGCAAATCCGACGTGCTTGTTTCGCAACTCGCCACGCGCAGCCTGTATCGCCGGCTGTTCAAAGCCGGCCTGGAAATTTATGAATATCAGCCGCAGATTTTGCACGCCAAGCTGGTTATCGCCGATGAAATCGTCCACGTCGGCTCTTCCAACATTGATGTGCGCAGTCTGAATCTGAATTATGAATTGATGCTGCGTTTTGAAGACAAAACAGTCGTCGCCGGGGCGGGGGAAATATTTACTGAAGCGCTTAAACATTCACGCAAAATCGAGTTTCAGGCGTGGCGCAAAACCCAGACTTTCTGGCAGCGCTGGAAAAATCACTGGGCGCATTTTCTTTTGGCGCGCATTGATCCGCTGGTTGCGCTGCGACAGTTTCGCGCTCTGCGTTGAAAACTTATTCTGCGGCAGCAAAAAACGCCCGGCCGGCTTTTTAAATCCAGTCAATTCGCGTGCGCCAGCATGCCGACATCGTGGGATAATTTGTCGGCGGCAGCGGGATCAACCCAGCGCACGAGTGAAAGAAAATTCACCAGCGCGGGGCTGTCGGCCTTGACCTTGAAAAGATTTTTCAACGCGCCGACAACCTTTGTATAAGTCGCCGCATACTTTTCGTGCGTGAGGCGTGAGACGTAAGATTCCAAAACGGCGCGCGCAATCGGGTCGGTCTGGCCGTCGGGCAAATACGGCAGCAGGCAAAAAACGCGCACGAGCAGCAGCGCGTCGGATTCCGTGAGCGTAAGCCAGCTCGCCTTCACTTCGCCGTCGTCATATTTCGCGTGCAACCGTTTGCGGATGGCGGCCGTGATTTCATTGGGCGACGCGCGGCTCGCGATGAGTTCCTTGATGTTGTCCCACGCGATCTGCTGTTCTTTTTCCGGCGAGACTGTCGTTTTCTCGATGAGGCGTTCCTGCAGTTCGGTCAGGCCAAGTTCCTTCGCGATGGCTTTACCGAGCGCCTCGGCATCTTCGCGGCGCAAACGGTCGGACGCCATGATGGCTTTCGTCACGGACTGTTGCATGTGCGGATTGAACAAGCGCAAAACGGTGACGAGCGCGGCGAGTTGCGGCGTCGTGCCGGGGGGAATCAAATGCTTCACGCAATCAACCGTCAGCGGATCGTTCTCGGAAAGTTTTTCCGCGCGGAACGCGAGCGTGAATCGCAGCGTGCGCGGCAATCCACCGGCCTTGCCGATGTTGTTAATCACGGAACTCCGATAATCCGGCGTGATGATGAAAGCCAGCAGCGCCTCGGCTTGTTCAACTAATTTTGGATCCAACGTGTCGCGTTCGCCCGTGATGACAAGCTGCTCGATCAATGGCGGCATCCGCTGCGCAAAAACCGCATCTGGTGATTCCGTGTTCTGGTTTTCGTAATAATGCAGCAGTTCCAAGATGAACGACAATTTCAGGAACGCACTCTTTTGCGCGCGCGCCTGTTCGGTTTGCGCCTTGCTCGCCCGGATTTTTTGGTGCAACGCGAGCAGTTCGTTTTTTTTATCGCCGATGGCGTTTGGATTTTGCGCGAGCAGCGTGTCGAAATCATTTGCGAAGCCGAGCACGATTTCTTCCGGTTTCGGGCGCGGATTATATTTCACGTCCGTGGTCAAATCCTTGAAAAAAATTAATGCCGGTTCGCCGAATTCGCGGAGAACGCGTTCGCGCGGAACCTGGCCTTTTACAAAACAACGGCTGGCGCGGACGACCGCCGGCGAAAAAAAACTGTCCGGCCGTGTGATCAAATTCTGCAACAGGGAAAGTTCCAGCGGTGGATCGCTCTGGATCAATTGCTCGACCGCCGGCTTGACGGCGGAGGCGAGATCGCGCTTGGTTTTATACAGCAATTTGAGGCTCGCGGGCTGCAACTGGTTTTCTTCCAATTTTCCTCCGACCAACGCCGCGCTGACTTCCGCGACCTGATTATTATGCTCGACCAACCGCGTGATGATGACGCCGAGATCATTGACCGGCAGTTTGCTGATGAGCGTGGTGATCAACGTAACGAGTTCTGCGTGGGATTTTTTGCGGTGCTCGATGACATTTTCCAGCAACCGGCGCAGCGTCTTGTTTTCATGTTCGAGCGCGGTGTTGCCCGTCTCCAGTTGCGCAATGCGCAACGTGAAATTGCTCCAGGCTTTTTGAATCTCCACGACGGAAGCGTCCGGACCCGCGCCATTCTCGGTTTGTGCCATGCATCCATCTTCGTTGATAAAGCGATTTCTTTCCACAATTTTTTGAAGCCGGGAAGGACGGCGTGTCGCCATCCCAAAATGAAAAAACGCGCGTAGAATCCCAACGGGATTCAAATCATTCAGCCCAGCGTTGATGCGCAGCGGCTACGCTGGGTGAACCGGCAAAAATGATTTCAACCTCAACTGGTTGAATCAAATTATGGCGAAACAGATGCAACCCTGCTGAAATTGTGGGACGGCGACACGCCGTCCCTCCCAAAATTTTCTTTGCGCCTTTGCGTTAAAAAATCAGCGGGTGACGGCGGGCAGGGGAACGGATTCTTGAAACAAATTCGGCGCCGCGATTTGCGAATCGAAACTATGCCGCAAGCTTTTCCCTGGCGCGGACGCGAAGTCGCGATACAGCGTGATCGCGACGTGTTCGTTGCGGCGGATGCAATCTTTGATCGCTTCCGGATCCTTTTCGCAATGGATCAAAGTCTTCCACGAATAGATATGTTTCGGTTTGTGGAAATCGCTGTTCGCGATGAACGGCAGGCGTTTTAAGCCGATGTCATTGAAGATATTATTTCGGTTCGCGATTTCCCACGCGTCAATCAGCGGCGCGAATTGCTCCTGATTTTCCCAAAGGTAAAGCGTGTTCTTGCCCCATTCGCTGCGCATGACGTGCGGATGCGACGCGATGGCGAGCGCGCCTTGCTCGTGAATTTTCGCGATGGTTTCGGGAATATCCAGTGCCGCATCAATCGGCGATTTCAAATCCACCCCGAGCAGATGCGCGGAAGTTTTGCTGGTGTAACCGTCCTTGTTGAACTCGATGCCGGTCATCACGAGCATCTGATAACGCCGCCACGCGCGCTGGCGTTCGCGTTTGATGACGGCGAAATATTCTTCCACTTGATCGCGGCTCAACGTGAGGTTCGCGAGTTCGGAAATTTTTCCCAGCAACCGGCGCGGATCGGCCAAATGGTCGGTGATGCAGATGCAATCGAATCCGCGCTCGCCGTAAAAATCAATCAGCTCCGGCACGGAAAGTTTGCCGTCGGAATAATTCGAGTGGATGTGAAAATCGCAAAGCAACATCTGCGGATGCGACCCGTTGCCATTTATTTTTGGCGTGGAACGCATGACGCGTTCCGGCGTGCCGTTGAACTGTGGCACGATTTTGCGAGTCGGTTTATCGTTTTCAACTTCGCCGAGAATCAATTCCGCGATGCGCAATGAAGCGTCGGGCCGGGAAATTTTTTTCAAATTGCGCCGCCACTCATTCCAGATTTCCGCGCGCTTGTCGAAAGCTTGTTCCACCATTTCAGCGGCTTCGCGATTTTTTTCCACGACTGCGCCGATGCCGGATTTTTCGACGAGCTTTGCATTTGCTTCTTCCTGGCTCGTATCAAAGTGATTGACGATGATCGGGCAGCGCGCGGCGATCGCTTCGTGCACGGCG
>JAMFSG010000101.1 GCA_026225155.1 Verrucomicrobiota bacterium | reverse complement strand
TGTTGCGCGACAGTCAGATTATTAAACCAACTATTGGGAAATGAACCACCAATATTCCAAAAATTGGTTGGCGTAAAAACCATGTAGACCGTCGTATGATTGTTGATGGCGAGTTGCCGCGCGCGGCCGACATCGTCCAATAATTGCCGCGAGGCGCTCGTCTGGATGTTGGATTTGCCGAGATTTTTCAGCGCCGGCACGGTCAACGCGGCCAGAATGCCGAGAATCGAGATGACGACGAGCATCTCGATGAGCGTGAACGCGTATTGACGGCGCAGCGTTTTCACAGAATCATTGCCAGCTTAGGATGTGGCCTTTATTGGACGGATCCGTCGCCGGCTTGCTTGGGTCGAATGAAGAAGGGCCGGGTGTAGCTGGCCCATAAGGACCCATTGACCAGACCATTACCTTGCCGTGGTATTCAAAATTATTATCTGCGCCCGTCGGATCGGTTGGATCAGTTAATCCAAAATAGCCAGCCGCCTTATTTTGTTGGGAAACTTGGGTTAACGAATAAAATGCATCCTTGCACTGATCATCATAATTCAAATCCATCGTGATGATATATGGATTACCCCACGGATCGCGATAGACCAGATCGTTGCCCACGCCCGGAGAACTGGTGTCACCTGACATCTTGGCATTCAAGAAAACCGTTTTCTGTGGATTTTTTTGATAGTTGGTATTGATGGTTGAAACAGAACTGCTGGGGTAATTGGTATAATTCATCAAAATCGCGACAACTTCGGAATTATTGCTCGGGTAAAAAGTATTTCCCACCAAATATCCAGTCGAATAGGTCGCGTTTGTATAATAAGCACCATAAGTAAAATCGCCACCGGCACTTGAAGCCGCTTGTTGTGCGGCGGCCGAAACCGGAAAACGCCCGTAAGCTTGATCATAGGCTTGAATGGCGGTGGAAATATCATTGACCTGAATTTTCGCCTGGGTTTTTAGCGCAGCCAGCTTCACCCTTGATAAGACCGGCAACAACATCGCCGCCAAGATGGCGATGATGGCGATGACAACCAGCAATTCAATCAAGGTAAAACCGGCGCTCAAACGGCGGGAGGTAGATAAGGGTTTTTTCATAAGTTTGAACAGGTTTTTGCGGCGCGCCGGATGCGGCAGAAAAGCCGGCATGGGCAATGGTTTTGTGATGGCGGCGGGCCGCACATTCACCGCGCGGCGCAGTTCGATGGACGCGTCCCATGAACAGTCATGCCATTCCACCGGCAGACTGTGTCCCCAGCGATCCATTTTCGATGTGTCTTTTGGTCGCATAAAATCAAGGCAAAGGGCTGTTGTGCTGGACTTGCTGGCTCCAGTTGCAGATGAGATATTTCTGCGGGCTGGCAGGCGTTGAATTGATCGAAAGTTGAACCCACAAATCATAGGAGTTTGGATTATTTGTTCCAGGATAAACGTAACGGAAGGGATTACCGTTCATGCCGCTAACCGGCTGATAAAGCGGCGGCGGCCCAATCGGGTCAGGGCCACCCACGGACGTGACCAGATAAACCACACCATCGTTATCATAGTTTGTCCTGATGGTGGCTTGCGCCGGTTTCAGGCCGGGCAGAAAATCTTTGGCCAGCACGACATCTTCGCCGCTGCCGCGGGAACAATTTACAATGCCGCCCACACCAAAAGTATCAGCAACCCCATTCGTGCTGATGGAGTAAGCTGCATCCAGTGTCAGATAACTCGTTGCAGTGTTATTAGTGACGCCAGATAATTCATAATAAAGCTGGTTCACCAATGAATTGGTCGGATTGCTTGGCGGATACACGCCATACTTGGCCTTGTAGTTTTCCAGCGCCGTTTCAATCTGCTGCAGTTCCGCCTGAGCTACACTTATTTTTCGCGACCTGGAAACGCTGCTGGCCACCGGAATCGTGAACGCGGCCAGCACCGCGATGATGGAGATGACCACGAGCAGTTCAACGAGGGTGAACGCGCCGCGCTGCGGACCGGTTTGATTTTCCAAAATAATTTTCATGGGTTTATTTGTCGCGTAATTCCTGTTCCATCCGTTCGCTCAACCATTGCTTGACCATGCTTTGATAATTCAGATACCGCGACCGCGCGAGGCGTTTGATACGCGCCAGCATCCGCGGATCGAACCGCAAGGTGACGGTCACGGACTCGGACGATTCGGTGCTGCCCGCCGTCGCCGCTTCCATCAGCCGGAGATCGGGCCGGTTCTCGCCCCAAAAATCCGCCTCCGCCTCTTCGCTGTCGAAAAACGGCACGTCTTCCCAGTTGGCAAAAGTGCGCATGGCAAATTTTCCGTTCATCACGAGAGAGTCTGGTCCATTTTCCGCTGGTAGAAGAACCGTTCTTCCGGCTCAAACGGCCGCGCGTGCAGCACCCGCACCTGTTTTCCGTTTGTGCGGTAAATGCTGAAAATTCCGATGCCGCCCGCCGTCATGCCAAGGTTGAAAAACCTTGCCTGAACGCCAAACCGTGGCGAATCCGGCAGCAGTCTCACGGCAAAGGCGTCTTCGAACGATTCTTCGATTTCTTGATGCGTCAAAGAGCCAAACTCAAAAGGCGCATTATTCCAATCGAACTCCATAGTTCAGCTGTGAATAATTTGCCCATGCAATGTAACTACATTGTATTTACCTGAAGATGGCATAATTGTCAACGAGTTATTCGATTTTTAGCCGAAACGACGAAAAAACAAGGCTTATTCGCCCCCACCTTTACTACCCGGGTCGTCCCCGCTCATGTTGCTGATCATTTGAATCAAGGGCAAGAACATCGCGATGACGATGCTGCCGACGATGATGGCCAGAAAAACAATCATGATCGGTTCCAGCAATGAAGTCATCGCCGCCACCGCATTGTCAACCTGTTCATCGTAATCATCCGCGATGCGCAGAAGCATTTCCGGCAAGGCACCGGTCTGTTCACCGACATCCACCATGCTGACAACCATCGGCGGGAACACGCCAGAACCTTCCAGCGGCGCGGTGATCGTTTCGCCTTCCTTGACGCTTTCGTGAATCTTATTGACGGCTTCGGCGACGATGACATTGCCCGCCGTTTCGCGGACGATGATGAGCGCCTGCAAAATCGGCACGCCGCTGCTGACCAAAGTTCCGAGTGTGCGGGTAAAACGGGAGATGCAAACCTTGCTGATGACCGGGCCGAGAACAGGCATGTGCAGTTGGAATTTGTCCCAAAGGTGACGGCCAAACTTGGTCTTGATGAAAAGCATGAAGGCAATCACCACCACGGTCAAAACGCCCATTGTTCCCAGAATATTATTTTTGATGACGTCGCTGATGCCCATGACAAACCGCGTGAACCACGGCAATGTAAAACCCATGCCGGCGAAAACGTCCTTGAATTTCGGGATGACGAATAACATCAGCAACATCATGATGCCGATCGCCACGATCAAAACGGCGATGGGATAAAACATTGCAGCCTTGACCTTGCCTTTGATTTTTTGCGCCTTTTCGGAAAATTCCGCAAGGCGTTTCAATACGACTTCCAATACACCGCCAAGTTCGCCGGCCTTGACCATGTTGACGAACAGACGGTTGAAAACTTTCGGATGCTGGGCAAGCGCCTCGGAAAACGTGCTGCCGCCTTCGATGGAAACGGCGAGTTCGCCGATGATGCCTTTGAGCGTGACGTTGCGTTCCTGTTTTTCCAAAACCCGCAAACCCCGCAACAACGGCAGACCGGCATCCACGAGCGTGGCCAATTGCCGGGTGAATGTCGTCAAGACTTTCGGTTTCACCTTGCCGCTCAAGAATGGAATCTTGATCTGGACGTTCATCGCCCCGCCCTTTTTGCCCGACTTGGATTTGGGTTTGGCGGCTTTGCCCTTGGCTTTCTTGCCGGCTTTTTCCTCTTTGTCGGCCTCGTTGATCTTCGTCGGGAACAACTGCATTTCCTTCACGCGACCGATGGCTTCGTTCTGGCTACCGGCTTCAATGCTGCCCTTGGTTTCATTTCCTTTTTGATCAAGGGCTATGTAATTATATCGAGCCATAACGAATAGAGGTTAGGTGTTAAGTATATTTAACGACTTCTTCAATGGTTGTATCACCGTCGAAGATACTACGCAAGCCGTCTTCGCGCAACGTCACCATTCCCAGTTCCACCGCTTTCTGGCGCACGACCACCGTCGGCGCGCGTTCGTTGATCAAGGTGCGGATCGCGTCATTGACGACGAGCAGTTCGTAAATACCTTTGCGGCCTTTGTAACCGGTGTCGTTGCAGACGGAGCAGCCGCGGCCATAATGAAAAACTTTGTCGCCCAAATCGTGCGGCGAAAGATTGAGCAACGAAAGCTGTTCTTCCGTCGGCTCAAACGGCGTGCGGCAATTTTTGCAGCAGGTGCGAACAAGACGTTGCGCGAGCACGCCCATCAAAGTCGAAGAGATCAAAAACGGTTCCACGCCCATGTCCATCAAACGCGTCACTGCGCCGGGCGCGTCGTTCGTGTGCAGCGTGCTCAAGACCAAGTGACCGGTCAGCGACGCTTGGATGGAAATTTGCGCGGTTTCCAGATCGCGCATTTCACCGACCATGATGATGTCCGGGTCCTGGCGCAAAAATGATTTCAACGCTTTGGCAAACGTCATGCCCGCCGCCTCGTTGATGGCGACCTGCATGATGCCTTCGATGTCAAATTCCACCGGGTCTTCCGCCGTCAGCAATTTTGAATCAATCGTGTTGACGCGGCGCAGGCAGGAATAAAGCGTCGTCGTTTTGCCGGAACCCGTCGGGCCGGTGACAACGAAAATTCCATTCGGCCGGTTGATGACTTCCGTCACATATTCGTGGATGTATTTTGGAAAACCGAGCGACTCGATCTCCAGATTCACGGACGAACGATCGAGCACGCGCAGCACGATGGATTCGCCGAAGGCCGTCGGCAAAGTGCTCACGCGCAAATCCACCTGCTTGCCGTTCAGATTCAGATTGATGCGTCCGTCCTGCGGCAGACGCTTTTCTGAAATGTTCAAGTTCGACATGACCTTGATACGCGAAGTCACCGGCAACGCGAGATATTTTGGCGGCGGTGCCATTTCATAAAGTGCGCCGTCCACGCGATAACGGATGCGAAATTCCGTTTCAAACGGCTCGAAATGAATATCGCTCGCTCGGTCTTGAATCGCCTGTTGCAAAACCAGGTTGACGAATTTCACGATCGGCACTTCGTTCGCCAGCGCTTCGGCGGCGCGCGCGTCATCGCCAGCTTCATCCACTTCGCGGGCAAGTTTGTCCGAGCCGATTTCCTTCAGGATTTCGGAAAAACTTTCGTTCTCTTCCTGGCCGTAAAATTTTTCAATCGCCTTGAGGATTTCCGCCGGCTCGGCGACGACGATCTGCACGTCGCGCTTGATGGCGAAATGGATTTCATCCGCGTGCGCCGGATCCAGCGGCTCGGACAAAGCGATCTGCACCGAACCATTGTTCACGCCGACGGGCAGGCATTTATACATCTGCGCGACTTTGACGGGCACGAGTTTGAGCACGTCTGCCGGAATTTGCATGTCGCGCAATTGCACGACTTCCGTGCCCAGCGCATGCGCCTCGACCTGCAAAATATCGTCAAGCTTCATGATGCCGGAATCCTGCAAGATCTGGATCACCGGCGTGGCGTTGCGCTTGAACTCGGCAACGACATCTTCGTATTGCAGATCGTCAATCATCCCCTGCTCGCGGATGAGCGACAGCAACGCACTGGAAATTTCTTCGGACATGAAAAATTATTTCAGATTATTTTTTGCGGCCTTGTTCGACCGCCGCTGCCAAATCAAGCTCTTGCAATTTGGCCATGATTGTCGTCGGGTCTTGGGATTTGTTGATGACTTCTTCGCGGGCGATCAAACCCTTCATATATTTATCAATCAGCCACGCATCCAACGTGATCATACCGAATTTCATACCGGTTTGGATGTCGGATTGGATACGGAAAGTTTTATTGTCGCGAATAAGCGCCGCGATGGACGGCGTGTTGATCATGATCTCGAACGCGGCGACGCGGCCCGGCTTGTCAATGCGCGGAATCAGCAACTGCGAAATGACCGCCTGCAAAACCGTGGAAAGCTGGATGCGCACCATTTCCTGCTGCTGCGTTGGAAATGCGTTCACCAGACGGTCAATGGTTTTTGCCGCGCCAGTCGTGTGCAATGTGCCGAAGACCAAGTGACCCGTTTCCGCCGCCGTGATCGCGGCTTCGATCGTGTCCAAGTCGCGCATTTCGCCGACGAGAATCATGTCCGGATCTTGGCGCAGCGCACGGCGCAAGGCTTCCGCGAAATTCGGCACGTCCACATGGACTTCGCGTTGTGTAATCAATGCTTTTTTGTGCTTGTGATAATATTCGATCGGATCCTCGATCGTGATCAAGTGAACTTCGTCGCGCGTTTCGTTCACGATGTTCAACAGCGAGGCCAGCGTCGTAGATTTTCCGGAGCCCGTCGGGCCGGTGACGAGGATCAAACCGCGCGGCTTGAACAAAAGTTCCTTCACCGATTCCGGCAAACCGATCTGCTCGAACGTCAGCATCTTGCTGGGAATTTGCCGCAGCACCATGCCGAAATTTCCTTTTTCCTTCATCACGCTCACGCGAAAACGCGCTGCTTCACCGAAGGCAAATGCGAAGTCTGCGCCGCCGCGTTCACGCACCGCTTGGATGTGTTCTTCGGACGTGATGCTGCGCATCAATTCTTCGGAAGACTCCGGTGTGAGCGCTGGGCCTTCGACGCGATGCAAAATTCCGTGGACGCGGATCGTCGGCGCCGTGCCGACGCGCGTGTGCAAATCGGACGCACCTTCAGACACCATCAACTGCAACAAATCGGACATCGAGTAGGACATAAAATTTCAAATGTAGAATGAAGAAGGCAGAATGAAGAAAAATTTTGCGCGCGCAGCGGAAACTTTCGCCGGCGTTTTTTTTGTTTCTTCATTCTTCATTCTAAATTCTTCCTTGGCTTTTTCACGCTTCGTCGCCGACGGTCGCGCGGATGACTTCTTCCGCCGTCGTCAAACCGGCGAGCACTTTGCGGATGCCGTCTTCGCGCAAAGTCCGCATGCCCATTTCGCGGGCGCGGGCGCGGAGCACATTCGTCGGCACGCGGTCGTAAATCAATTTGCGGCCTTCATCGTCCACGACAAAAATTTCAAAGATGCCGAAACGTCCGCGATTGCCGCTGCCGTTGCAATTATTGCAGCCGCGACCTTTTTGCACGTTCGCATTTTTTAGATCTTCACGCTTCAAACCGAGCGCGCGCAATTCGCCGTCATCCGGCTCGTAGGGCGCGGCGCATTTTTTGCAAATTTTCCGGACGAGCCGTTGCGCCATCAAACAGCGCGTAGATGACGCGATCAAAAACGGTTTCACGCCGATGTCCGCGAGACGCGTGACCGCGCCGGGCGCGTCATTCGTGTGCAGCGTGGAGAAAACCAAATGGCCGGTGAGCGACGCGTTGATGGCGATGGATGCCGTTTCAATATCGCGAATTTCCCCGATCATCACGATGTTCGGCGCCTGACGCAGAATCGCGCGCAACGCGGTCGCAAAAGTAAAACCGACAAGGTCGTTCACTTGAACCTGGTTGATGCCCGCCAAAACATATTCCACCGGATCTTCGACCGTGATGATTTTGCGGTCGGGGCGGTTGATGAAATTCAAGCAGGAATACAGTGTCGTCGTTTTGCCGGAACCCGTCGGGCCGGTGACAAGCAAAATTCCGTCGGGCAACGCGATGATGCGCTCGAACGTCGCCTGGTCATCGCTTAAAAATCCCAGCTCCGGCAAACCGAGTTTCAAACCTTCCTTGTCCAAAATACGCATCACGATGCTTTCGCCGTGATTCGTCGGCAGACACGAAACGCGCAAGTCAATCAGCTTGCTGCCGACTTTTGATTGGATGCGTCCGTCCTGCGGGATGCGATGTTCGGAGATGACCATGCCCGCCTGGATTTTCAAACGCGCAATGATGGACGCCTGCAATTGCTTCGGCGGCGATTTCATCTCCTGCATCATGCCGTCAATGCGATAACGCAAACGAAATCTTTTCGCGAGCGGCTCCAGATGAATATCCGACGCGCGGATTTTGAAAGCATCAACAATGATTTGATTGACCAGCCGGATCAATGGCGCGTCCGCTTCCACATCCGCGCCGCCGCCCGCGTCCCCAATCTCGACATTATCCTGTGTGAGTTCCTGGATGACATCCTTGAACGCGCCGTCGGCCAGCGCCTTTTTGTCGCCGCCGTAATATTTGTTCAGCGCCTGCTCGATGTCCGGTTCCGACGCGACGCGTAACTCGATTTCCGCGTGCAACAAATGCGTCAGCGAATCAATCGTGTTCAGGTCGGAAGGATCGGCGATGGCGACGGCCACTTTGCCTTCGGTTTGGAAAACGGGGATGACGCGATATTTTTTCGCCACGTCGCGCGGCACGAGCGAGATGACATCGTCGTCAATCTTCAAACCCGCGAGCGTCACGACTTCCGCGCCAAACTGCGCGGCCTTCGCCTGCGTCACGTCAGCGGGACGGATGACCTTGTTCGCCACGAGTAAATCCACGACGCCCACGCCGGCGGCGTTGGCTTCCTCGCGAGCTTTGGCGACAACTTCGGCGTTGGTGAAACCGAGGTCAACCAAAAGGTCCAATAAATAATCGTCTTTTTCTGCCACGAGATTGGTGGCGCATCACCCTACTGTTGAATTCGAGGATCGCGCGCTGCGAAAAGGTTTCACTTGTCCCCGCAAAAGTCAATGCAGACAAATAAAATTTTAATGAAAACAATTGCCCGTGCTTAAAAATCGGCGAGGCGAGACTCCGTCGAGCCGAAATCAAAATGCTGCGCAACTTTTCGTGAGTAGCGCTGTTTGAACTCGAACACATGAAATATTTCACGTCAATTTTCACACTCGCATTATTTGGATTATTATTCACCAGTTGTTCCAAACATTCGCCAGACGCATTAGCAACGCAACCGAATGTTTCTGATTTAGGTGTCGTTGAAGTTTCGGACGGAGTTACAAGTCGCCACGATTTGGGCAATGGCAGAGTTTGTGTTATCAAGCCAAGCATCAAGACGGACGGCAGTGTTTTGTTAGCCATGACTATTGAGAAGACTGACTCCAACGGCGCAAGCCAGGTTTTGTCACACCTAAATGCGATTACTTTTCCTGATAAATCCGTTGAGGTTTCAGAAAATGGTCTTGGAGTTGGATTGACGCCTCATATAAAACAATGATGCCCAACACCCAAACGCGCTGCAAACCTCCTTCGCCCACTTCCCATCCTTCGCGCGCCTATTTCAAAGTTTCCCCTTCGTGCTCGGCAACCGACCGGCGATGCGCGGGTCGTGCTGGCGCGCGGCGTCTACCGCGCGGGCAAATGCCTTGAACAATGCCTCGACGATGTGATGCGGCTCGTCGCCGTAAAGCAATTCAAGATGCAAATTGCAGCGCGCCTCGTTCGTGAAGCCTTGAAAAAATTCCCGCGCCAAACCAAAACGAAACGCACTGGAAATGTCCTGATTTTTTTCCGCATCGGAAATTTTCTTCTGCGAAAATTTATCCAGTCCGCGCCAAACCAAATGCGGACGTCCGCTGAAATCCACGACGCAGCGCGCGAGGCATTCGTCCATCGGCACATACGCTTCGCCGGTGAACGGATTGCGCGGATCAAAACCGTGGCCGTAACGGCGGATGCCTTTTTTGTCGCCGAGCGCGTGGGCAAATGATTGGCCGAGCGCGATGCCGCAATCCTCGACCGTGTGGTGCGCGTCCACTTCAAGATCGCCGTCGCAATGCAAATCCAAATCCACCGTCGCGTGTTTCGCGAACAGCGTCAGCATGTGGTCAAAAAACGGAATGCCGGTTTTGATCTTGGATTTTCCTTTGCCATCAAGATTGAGATGGATGGAAATTTTAGTTTCCAGCGTGTGACGTTTGATTTTGGATTGGCGTGCTTTCATCGCGAAGATTAAACCAAACTGCAAATTGAAAAACAAAGCGCAATTGCGCGGCGGTCAGTGGATTGAGTTCGTCGAGTCTGACGAAGGCGTGGATATTTTCTTTTTGGTTTCGTCAATCTGTTCTTGCAAAGCGTCAGGCGTGGGAGAAACGCTTTTCGCTTTTTCAAACCAGTCAACGGCTGATTGCCAGCGACTGGCGTTCCGTTCCGCCTGGCCGAGTTGGGTGGTGATTTTTTCGTAAATAAAATTGTTGGCGGCGACCGCATCCATGTCGCCGGTGATGGGTTTCCAATTTTTGGCGGCGGCAACCCAGACATTTTCCGCGCGGTTGGTATCGTGATAACTTTCCGCATAGAGCCGGCCAAGTTCAAACAGGATGTCGCAACTGCCCGGATTCTCGTGCAAGCCTTCCAGCAAAACCTGGTCGGCCTCCTCGGTTTTGTTCATCCGCTGGCGCAACCAGTAAGCCGTCACCGTGTAGTTCTGGACATTTTGCGGATCAAGCTCGGTGGAAAGTTTCAGCCACGGCAGGATTTCGCGAATGCTGTCGCTGCTGCTCAAATCGTCCTCCGGTCCGCCTTCATCCAGATGCGTATGGCGGTCGGGGAAAAAGTGGCGGCCAAAAGCTTCAATCCAGTCAATCGGCGGACCCATGAAACTTTCTTCTTCGCCGTGATTTTTGCTGTGAACCGCGCCGGTGTCCTCGGCCATGTGCGCGGTTTTGAACGCGTCGTTGTTATCGAAAATGGTCGGATAAAAACCACTGTGATAATAAGCATCGGCTTTCGTGTAAAATTCATTGGCAAAAAGCCGCCGGCTCTCGCCCAGCGTGATTTTGAAAATGTCGCCGTCCGCGCGGCTGCCGGGCCACGCGATAAATTGCGGCTGCAAATCCGCCGCCAGGCCAAAACTTAAAACCAGCAGCGCGATGAGCAGTAGAATATATGGCCGCGATGAATTCATTTTTCAGTTCACCGCTTTGCGCCGGAAAACCAGGCACGCGCCGGCGAGAAAAACGGCGGTGTAAACGAGCGCGTAAAGGATCGCGAGCCCGAAAAATCTCCACGCAATCAACGGCCAGTCGTGGACAATAAGGTCGCGCATGTCAAAAATTTCCAGATGCGGCATCGCAAAATAAATGGCCTGCGTGATGCCGCGCGCCGGTTCAGGCAGCGTGAGCGCGACGTGATCCAGATGCCGGCCGATGAGCAGAATGCCGCCGACAATCACAAAGCAAATCGTGGAATTGGAAGACGGCGCGGCGAAAACCAGCGACCCGAGCAACGACAGTGCCACGACAATTCCCAGCATGAACCAGTGCAGCGTCGCCGCCTGGAAATAATCCGCCAC
>JAMFSG010000100.1 GCA_026225155.1 Verrucomicrobiota bacterium | reverse complement strand
TTTGCCGGAGCCGTTGCGCCTGCGGAAATCACGCTCGCACAATTCAAAGTGCTGGATGCGAACGATAAACATAATCCAAACCAGCGCGCGGTGGACGTGGCGGTTCATGGCGCTTACGGCAGCACTTACGGCGTGGATCGCAAAGCGGTGCGTCCGTTTGACATCACGCCTATCGCGAATGGCATTTATAAAATCACGCCGCGCGCGGATCTGGCGGATGGCGAATATTCATTATGCGCCGGAGCCAACACGGCTGCAGTAACCGGCCAATATCAATACTTCACATTCGGCGTGCACACGAAATAAGCGAACGAAGTTTTTCCAACGGCGCATTTGGCTTCGGCTAAATGCGCCGATTTTATTTCGCACGAAGGCCGCGAAGTTGGCGAAGAAAATTTTGCCTTCGTTCACTTCGCGGCCTTCGCGCGAAATTTTTTAGTCCAACACGCTCGTGGAAAATTTCTTACCGTCACGCTTGCACAAAATCTGGATGACATGACGACCGGAATAAAAACACGGCGGCACGCCGCCGCCGGGGACGACCCATTGGCCGGCCATGTAAAAATTTTCCAGCCCCGGCAGCGTTTTGCGGAAGATCGTGCGCAATGCCTTCGGCGTCGGCGCCCAGCCCATGAACGCGCCTTCGTTATTCAAAGTGAAACGCCAGGTCGTGTGCGGTGTGGCGATGTCGGTGAGTTCGACTTGCGAAGTGATGCCGGGATAATGCGGTTCCAATCGCGCGAGGGCTTCGGCACAGACGCGTTTTTTTTCTGCTTCGTAACGCGGACGGTCTTGCAGCAGGTCTTTCCAATATTTCCAATCGGTGATGAACAGAACTTGAAAAACGGTGCGACCGGCGGGCGCGAATTTATCGCCGTAATTGAAAATGCGGATGGGAAAACCATCAATCGTTTCGTTGCCGACGGTCATTTTTTCTTTCAGCAACAAAAACCGCAGCGGCGATTCGCCGGCGAAATCGCGGCGCACGCCGAAACTTAAAGTCACGAGCGGACGCAATTGTTTCCAATTTTTGTAACGGTCTTGGATCGCGTTGCTGACGTAACGTCCGCCGAGCAATTTGAAGATTGTGTTCGTGCCGTCGCCGGCGGAAACGATCACATCCGCGCGGCGTTCCGTGCCGTTTTCCAAACGCACGCCGACGGCGCGATTATTTTCCACGATGATTTCTTTGACGGTGGAATTGTAACAAATTTCGCCACCGAGCCCGTTGAAGCGTTCGACCAAACTGTCCACGAAATCGTGGCAACTGCGCGCGAGCAAACCCATCTGCCGGTTCGCGAGCAGCGAGAGCATGAGCAGGTTGAACCACATCGGCACTTCGGGCAAAAACAGGTGTGTCAGCAATCGGCGCAGCGCGGGATTTTTGAAGCGTTCAGAAAATTCTTTGTTCGGCAGATTGTAAGCGCCGCCGAGATAACGCAGCGAGCGGCGCAGATGCCAAAGCTGTTTCAGCGGACCGAAAACGCCCGCGAGTTCGACGGGCGTTTCCATCATGCCGAACATGTCGGTGCGTTGGAACGAACGGACGCCGGCCATGAAATCGTCAATCGCCGCCGCGTCTTCCGGCGCGAGTGCTTTCAGATCGCGCGATAATTTTTCCAAGTCGTTCACGAAACTGACGCGTTGGCCGCTGATCTCGTCGGTGAAATCGCAGTAGTTCGTCAGGTCGGGATAAGTGCGATTGTGAAAAACTCCCAGCTCGCGATAAATTTCGTAACACGCCGCGCCGGGACGATGCCCCATCAAATAATGGATGCCGCCATCAATGAGATAATCATCGTGCTTCCAAGCCTTTGCAACGCCGCCCGGATCGCTGTGATGTTCGAGGATCGTGGCGCGATAGCCGTTCATGCGCGCATAACAGCCGGTCGCGAGTCCGGCCAAGCCCGCGCCGATGATAATGATGGATTTTTCTGACACGTTGAATTCGCTTTCTGAACGCGCGCCAGCAAACACGCCCGCGCTTGCTTGTTCAAGCAATTTATTATTGAATACCGCCCGATTTACGCATCAATGATCGCACTCAACGGACACAAACTTTCCATCTCCGAAGTCTGGCAGATTGCTTCGCTGAAAAATTCCTGCGCGCTCGCCGACGACGCGCGACCGCTCATCCGCCGCAGCCGCGAACTCGTGGAAAATCTCGCCGCGCAACCACGCGCGATCTACGGCATCAATACTGGTTTCGGGCCGTTGAGTGGTTTTCGCATTGATGGCAACGATCAGGCGCAGCATCAAATCAATTTGCTGCATCATCTCACCGTCGGCCAAGGCGCGTTGTTTTCCGAAAATGAAACGCGCGCCATCATGCTCGCGCGCGCGAATACTTTAGCGCGCGGTTTTTCCGGCATTCGCGAAGAAGTCCTCGAACTGCTGCTCGTCGCGCTGAACCAAAATTGTCTGCCGGAAATTCCCAGCGAAGGTTCGGTCGGCGCGAGTGGCGATCTCGTTCCGCTCGCGCACATGGCCGGCTTGCTTGTCGGCAATGGTTTTGTTCGTTTCAACGGCAAAACAATTTCCGCCGCCGATGCGTTGAAAAAAATCAATCGCACGCCAGCCGTTTTGCGCGCGAAAGAAGGTCTTGCGCTCGTCAACGGCACTTCGGTGATGACTGGCCTCGCCGCGTTGTCCGCGCACGAATCGCAAAAAATCATTCGTTGGACGGAATTTTTGACCGCGTGTCTTTTTCAAGTTCTGAACGGCGAACCGGAAGTTCTTTGCCAGCAAATCCACAAGGCGCGCGGCTTTCGCGGCCAATCACTTTCCGCCAAACGCATCAGCGATTCGCTGCGCACGCATCCTGATTTCGCGAAACGCATTGACGATCATCAATGGGGTTCGCAAGCCAAACCGATCGAGCCGGGCGCGGAAATCCAGGATCCATATTCGCTGCGTTGCGCGCCGCAAGTCATCGGCGCATTTCAGGAAGCACACTGGCACGTCGAGGAAGTCATCACGCGCGAACTCAATGCCAGCACGGACAATCCACTGATTTTTCCTGACACGGAAATGGTCATCCACGGCGGAAATTTTTACGGCCAGCAGATCGCGATGGTCAGCGATTACGAACGCATCGGCCTGATCAAAACTGCGCTGCTCGCCGAACGCCAAATCGAACGGCTCGTGAACTGGCGTTACAGCCGCGGCCTTTCGCCGATGCTCGCTGGCGGCGCACCCGGATTGAATTCCGGTTTTTCTGGCGCACAATTATTGGCGACTTCGCTCGCAGCAGAATTGCGTTTGCTTGGAACCCCCGCGTCCATCCAAACCATTTCGACGAACGCGAACAATCAAGACGTCGTCAGCATGGGCTTGCACGCGGCGAAAATGACGCGCACCGCGTTGCCGCTCGCGTGGAAAATTCTCGGCATCGAAGCGCTCGCGCTCGCGCAGGCGGCGGATTTGCGCGCGCCGAAAAATGTCATGGGCGGCGATTATAAAAAACTTTACGACTTGGTTCGCAGCCTTTCACCGAAATTGGAAAACGACCGTCCGCTGGTCGGCGACATCGAACGCGTGACCGCGCTGCTGCAATCCGAAGACGCGCAAAAAATTCTCGGCCTCGATAAAAATTATGAAACGGAGTGAGCAAAATGAGAATACACGCCTCTCACATGCTGTTTTCGGAATTTTCTTTGAAAGTTCGGTAGATATCTTCACGCCATGAAATCACTTTACAAACTTCTGGCTATTTTCGGAATTAGTTGGGCGGTGTTGATTCATTCGTTTTTGTTTTTTCAAGACGTCAGAGATCAGCATTATCGCATCGTTAAAAATATGGCAGAGGTTTCGCAGGATTTGTTTGTCAAAGCTCATGCCACAAATGGAATTTTCACTGTGCCAGAAAATTACGGAGCTGCTTATGCCACGCGGACACAACAGTTACTGGCATCAGAATATCAGCGTTCAGTAATATTTTCGGCAGCTACTTGGATTTCATCGGCGTTTATATTGGTCTTGTCAGTTTGTGTTTTGAAACGTTGCAAGTTAAATCATGAATCCAATTGAAACCGACGTTTTAATTATCGGCGCTGGCCCGGCGGGCAGCGTTGCGGCCTCGATTTTGCAGCGCGAAAATTTCCGCGTGCTGGTCGTCGAGAAACAGCAGTTTCCGCGTTTCGTCATCGGCGAATCCATGCTGCCGATCAGCATGAATCTGCTCGCCGACTCGGGTTTGCTCGAAGCCGTGCAGCAGCAAAAATTCATGCGCAAAAACGGCGCGGTTTTTTTGCGCGGCGATGAGACTTGCAACTTCGATTTTTCCAGCCAATTCACGGACGGCTGGAATTTTACCTATCAAGTGCCACGCGCGGATTTTGACAAAACGCTTCAATTGGATCCGGGATATGCCAAAAATTATTTTTTTCGGGGTGCTTCAAGATTTCAAATCCAGGATTTTTACGGCGCCCTGGCCGATTTTGAGAGGCAGTTGAAATTATTTCCCAACGACGCCATCAATTACAGCAACCGTGGAAATGCCAGATATCACCTGGAAGACTACCAGG
>JAMFSG010000099.1 GCA_026225155.1 Verrucomicrobiota bacterium | reverse complement strand
TAAGGGAAAAATTTTATTTGAAGTGCGCGGCGCAAAACAACTGCTCGTCAGCCTGAGCCACACGGAAAATTACGCTGCCGCCACGGCGATTTTGGAAGGTTAAATAATTTCGTAAGTTTGAATTAATAACGAAGAAATAAAGCAACCAAGATTCAGATTTCTGACTTTACGGCTTCGCTTCTTGGTTGTTCATTTGCATCGGTTCTAAAACACAATCGGCTCATTCAGTTTACCGCATTGGGAGCAGCGGGAGCGGTCAACATCCGCGTCGTCGGTATAGACATAGCCGCATTTGGTGCAGCGGAAAACGCGGTCTTCAGGATGCGCAGGGCCGAAACGGCGGCGGCGCAGCTCGGAAAAAATTCCGACGATGCAGATCGTCCCGAGTGTCAGCGCGACATACGCGATGATGAGATGCTTGATGCTCACTTTTCTTGCCAGAGCCGTTCGCCGCCGATGATGGCGTTGGAATTTTTCCCCGGCTCGACGCCATGCGGAAATTTTTCGATCAGCCGTGCATTGCCGCCGCCAAGCACGACATAATCGGCGAGCAACGCGTTGCGGAGCAATTCCACGACTTCAAAAACATTGGCGCGCCATTTCTTTTTGCCGAGCCGTTTCATGCCGGCATCGCCGAGATATTCCTCGTAGCTGCGATTTTTTTTGTAGGGCAGATGCGCAAGCTCGAGCGACAAAACGGTTTCATCCAGACAAAGCGCGGAACCAAGGCCGGTGCCGAGGCCGAGAAATAAAAGGCGTCCGCCGCGATGGCCGCCGAGCGCCTGCATCGCGGCGTCGTTGATGATTTTCACCGGCTTGCCGAACGCTTTTTGATAATCGAATTTCACCCAGCCGCCGCCGAGATTGTGCGGTTCGAGCAGCGGACGATTATTTTTTACCGGGCCGGGATAGCCGATGGACACGGCTTCAAACTTCCAATTCGCGGAAACTTTTTTCACGGCGGCGGCCATTTGCGCGGCGGTCATGCCGGGTCCGGAAATGATTTTCACCGTCGGGCCGGCACCTGTGCCGTGAATTTTGACATGCGTGCCGCCGACATCAAGGACGAGGATTTTTTTGTGGATCGGTTTATGATTCGATTTCATGTTGAAATTTTTATGGATTCGCGGGCGCGTTGGTTGAAACCATCGGAACCGTATGCCAGTTGAAAATAACTTCGCCGAGCGTCAGCTGCGCGGCCTTGGCGAAACGCAAACCGCGGGCGATTTCCAGCGCGTTTTTGTCAGCCTGGTCAAGATGTTCGGCGGCTTCCGCGTTGTTGTTGTCCGGCAATAAAACGGCGGAAATCACATTGCCCGCCGCGTCCACGAGCACCTGGATTTTGCTCGGTGGAATCACGTTGTTGTAAGCTGGCGACGGCAAAGCGACCGGCTCCAGCAATCCGCGTTGCGCGAGCGCGCCCAAAATTTTCAGCGATGAATTTTGCAGCAGCGCGGATTCGATGGACGTTTCCGGCGCGGCAAATTCCGGCGACGGTTTCAAATCAAGCGAGATTTCCGCAAGCTGATTGGTCTGCATGAATTGGCGGAACGTCGCGCCGAGATTTATTGGATTCAGCGGCAGCCATTGCGGCGGTTCTGTCCAGCCAAATGACGGCGGCGTGATTATCGGAATTTTCAACCAAATCGCGGATGAAAAATCTCTGGAGTTTGGCAGCGCGAACAATGTGGGATTTTTCAATGCGATGAGTTCGTCGTCGTTGCGGGCGAGTTGAAGTTGCGGCACATCGGCAATGGCGCGCGGAATAATTTTGGCTTTGGTTCCGAAAAAAAAGACCAGCGCGACGTGCGCGGCGAGCGCGAGCGCAACGAGAAAAAACATTTTCCGCCACGGCCAGCCTTCGCCCAGCGGCGTCGGTTCGGTGAGCCAGCTTTTGTCCGACGTTTTTGTAACATCATCCAACGCTGGCGAATTGGCGTTCGCATTATTCATGGCGTGGCGGGCGCGCTCGCCACGCGCGGCAGCGTGGCGAGCAGCGCATTCGTGATGCCGGTGTCGCGCGCGAGCAAAGTCATCTGCAAAAGCTGGTCGTAGCTGACGGTTTTGTCGGCCTGGATAACGAGCGTCAGCGGCGAGTGCGAACGGCTGACGGCATTGCTCAAACTGGTTTTCAATTGCGCTCCGGTGATCATCTGGTTGGCAAAATAAAGCCGCCCGCTGCTGTCAATGGCCACGGCGATGTTGGGCTGGCCGGCCCCGGACAAATCATCGGCGGACGGCAAACTGAGCGACACGCCGGGCAC
>JAMFSG010000098.1 GCA_026225155.1 Verrucomicrobiota bacterium | reverse complement strand
TGCTGCGCGCGGACCGGCGCATCCGGCCGGAACGCGTGATCATTGATCATGTGGAAGAACACACGGTGGGCATGGTGCTGGACACGGGGCTGTGGGCGGGCATGACGCTGTATCCGGAAACGAAATGCACGCCGGCGCGCGCGATTGATATTTTGGAAACCTACGGTCGCGAACGCATCTGGATGAACAGCGCGTGCGACTGGGGCATTAGCGATCCACTCGCCGTGCCGAAGACGGCGTTGGAAATGAAGAAACGCGGTCATCTCGCCGCGACGGTGGACGAAGTGATTTTCCAGAACCCGAAAAAGTTTTTGCAACAGTCGGAGAATTTCAAATTGTGATGCACGAATACAATTCGGGATTATGAAACAATATCTTAAAACTATTTTCTTATTCTGTTTGGTGTTGTTGATTGGTTTTTTAGCAGGATGGAAATGCAGCAGTCTCAAAGGTCAAAATACCGTCAGGGCTGTTCAGAGAGAGGAGTGCATACAAAACATTAAAAATGATGGAATTAGCAGTCCGCATTTACGGTTATGAACATTCCAATCATGTCGCAGCCGATTCCGAAATAGAAAGCAATCAGCCTTGTTTAAAACCGTAAAACCGGTTTCGATTACGCGGCTGAAGAAACCAGCACCACAAACTCCCCTTTCAGACTGCGCTTCGCCGCGATTTCCAAAAGTTGCGCTGGTTTGCCGCGCAAAAACTCTTCAAATTTTTTCGTCAATTCGCGCGCGAGAACGACGTCACGTTCGGGATACACTTCGTTCAATTCACCCAAAAGTTTTTCGATGCGATACGGCGATTCGTAAAAAACCAAAGTGCCGCCGACCGTTTTTAACGATTCCAATTTATTCCGGCGCTGTCCGGATTTATGCGGGAGAAAACCTACGAAATGAAATTCATCCGTTGGCAAACCACTCGCAGTAAGCCCGGCGATGAGCGCGCACGTGCCAGCCACAGCTTCCACGCGAAAACCCGCAGCAATTGCCGCTTTGACAACGCGTTCGCCCGGATCACTGATACCGGGACTGCCGGCGTCGGTGACGAGCGCGACTTTTTCGCCACGCCGAAGACGTTCGATGATTTCTTCGCTGCGCTTGGCTTCGTTGAATTGAAAATAACTCAACAACGGTTTGCTAATGCCAAAGTGCTTGAGCAATTGCCCGGAATGCCGCGTGTCTTCGGCGGCGACGACATCGCACTCGCGCAACACGCGGAGCGCGCGGAGCGTGATGTCCTCGAGATTCCCGATCGGCGTGGCGACGAGATAAAGCGTGCTGGCGGTCAGCGGCGGCAAGGCAGCGTCCATCCGATGAATAAAACAGAAATGAGCGGCGAAGGAAAACGGTTTCAACAAAGGATAGCTATTTCATTGCGTGAATTGGTTGTAACACGGAGCAAATCTTTCCCGTCTATCAAAGTTTAATCGCATGTCCGCATATTTTTTAAGATGACTTGCAATCAAGTCAGGAAAAGTGTCAAAGTGGGCTGCTATCCCGTTATGTTTTCAATTTTCAACTGGGAAAAAATATCCGGCTTCATCTTGCTGGCATTTTTGACTGTCGTTTCCGGCAAGCCAGCGGGTGATTCCATCTCTTACAATCGTGACATCCGTCCGATTTTTTCCGAAAACTGCTTTTCCTGCCACGGCACAGATTCCGCCTCGCGTAAAGCGGGCTTGCGACTGGACCGTTTCGATTCCGTCACCAATGTGCTCGACGACAACGCGGTCGCCATCGTTCCCGGCAAGCCGGATCAAAGTGAATTGGTGCGGCGCATTTTTTCGACGGATGACGACCAGATGCCGCCGAAAAAAGTGGAAAAAATTTTGACGCCCGCGCAGAAGGACTTGTTGAAAAAATGGATCGCGGCCGGGGCGATTTATGAACCGCATTGGGCTTTTATTCCGCCGGCGAAAGCGCCGCTGCCGAAAGTTCATAATGCCAAGTGGGTGCGCAACCCGGTGGATAATTTCATTCTCGCCCGGTTGGAATCGGAAAAGCTCAAGCCAAATTCTGAAGCGGATAAACGGACATTGATCCGCCGGGTGTCGTTGGATTTGACCGGTCTGCCGCCAACGCCGGAAGCGGTCGAGGCGTTTGTGAATGACCGTTCGGCCAACGCTTACGAGAAAGTCGTGGATCGTTTGATCGCCTCGCCGCAATGGGGCGAGCAGCGGGCGCATTATTGGCTCGACGCGGCGCGTTACGGCGATACGCATGGGATTCATTTCGACAATTATCGCGAGATGTGGACGTATCGCGACTGGGTTATCAACGCGTTTAATGCAAACATGCCGTTCGATAAATTTACGGTTGAAAATCTTGCCGGCGATTTGATGCCGAACGCGACGCGTGACGAAAAAATCGGCAGCGGCTTCAACCGCTGCAACGTCACCAGCAACGAAGGCGGCGCGATTGATGAAGAATATCTGGTGCTCTATGCGCGCGATCGCACGGAGACGACGGGACAGACGTGGCTCGGCCTGACCGTTGGTTGCGCGGTCTGTCACGATCACAAATATGATCCGCTCACGCAGAAGGATTTTTATTCCTTGTCCGCCTTTTTCAATAACACCACTCAAAAAGCGATGGATGATAACATCAAGGACACGCCGCCGGTGATCGTAGTGCCCAAGCCGGAAGACGATGCGCGCTGGCAACAATTGGTGACGGAGATTCCGGTCGCGGAAAATAAACTTGCCGTGCGGAAAGAATCAGATCGTCCAGTTTTTACGAACTGGCTCACGCAACCCACTTTCACCAATCCGGCCGAACAGCTAACGACCGATAAATTAATTTTCCATGCGCCTTTGGATGAAGGCACGGGCGCAGTCATCAAAGTTGAATTGCCAGACACGAACATAACCGTGGCGCTCGGAGTGAATACCAATTGGCAAGCCGGTGCTATCGCGGAAAAAGCCTACACCATTAGCGGCAAGGAACCGCCGGCCTTCGCCGGCACGGGCGATTTTGAACGCACGAACGCGTTCAGTTACACGGCTTGGGTGCGGATCAATGGCGGTGAAACCGGAGCTTTTTTTGCGCGCATGGCCAACCCGGATGCCGGTTATCGCGGTTGGGATTGTTGGCTGGAAGGCGGCAAGCCGACGATTCATCTGATTCACGAATGGCCAAAAAATGCCCTCAAAGTCTCGGCCAAAAATATGCTGGTGAAAGATCGTTGGAATCTGGTTTGCGTGACGTATGACGGCTCGTCCTCCGCAAAAGGCGTGAAGATTTACGTCAACGGCGAATTACAGGAAACGATGGTGCAAAACGACACTCTTACTGAATCCACGCGCACCACGGTGCCGTTCAAATTGGGCCAGCGCGATTACGGATCAGGCATAGACAATGTCGGTTTGCAGGACGTAAAGATTTTTGCCCGCGAGTTGAAAGCCGACGATGTGTCCGCGTTAATGACGCCGCATTGGCAATGGTTGGCGCATAAGCCGGCGGATAAACGCAGCCCGGACGAGGCCGAGGAAATATTCACTTATTGGCTCAAAGAAAATGATCAGCCATATCAAGAATTGGTGACGGCGCGCGATGGTTTGAAAAAAGAAGACATAGACATTCGCCAGCGCGGCACGGTGGCTTATGTGATGAACGAACGCACGAATGTGCCGGAAGCGTATGTTCTGTTCCGTGGCGATTACGCTAAACGTGAAGATCATGTGACGGCCAACACGCCGGGATTTTTGCCGCCGATGGCCGCCGATGCGCCGCACAACCGGCTCGGTTTTGCTGAATGGCTATTGCAAACCAACAATCCGCTGACGGCGCGGGTGGTGGTGAATCGTTACTGGCAGGAACTGTTTGGTATGGGCATCGTGAAGACGGCGGGCGATTTTGGCGTGGCGGGCGAACAACCGTCGCATCCCGAATTGATTGATTGGCTGGCGGTTGATTTTCGCGATCACGGCTGGGACGTGAAACGAATTTTCAAATTGATGGTCATGTCCGCGACGTATCGGCAGTCGGCGGTCACGAGTCCGGAAAAATTGGAAAAAGATCCGGAGAACCGGTTGCTCGCTCGCGGGCCGCGTTTCCGCATGGACGCGGAAATGATCCGCGACAGCGCATTGGCGGCCAGCGGATTGCTCGTGGAAAAAATCGGCGGGCCGAGTGTGCGTCCATATCAACCATCAGGCATCTGGGACACGGTTGGTTTGCCCGAAGGGAATACGCGGAATTATGTGCAGGACACCGGCGACAACCTTTATCGCCGCAGTGTCTACACGTTTTGGAAACGGCAATCGGCACCGGCCTCGATGGAAATTTTTAATGCCCCTTCGCGCGAAATCTGCACGGTGCGGCGGGATCGCACGGACACGCCGTTGCAGGCGCTGGTCACGCTCAACGACCCGCAATTCATCGAAGCCGCGCGTCATCTGGCGCAGGAAAGTCTGGAGAGTAAATCTGATCGTTTGGATTTCATGGCCGAGCGGTTGATCGCGCGACCTTTGACGGCGCAGGAGAAAAAAATTGTCAATTCCAGCCTCGCTGATTTGCAGGCGCACTACGAAAAAGAGCCGAAGGAAGCGGAAAAACTTCTGGCTGTGGGCGATTCCAAACCGGATGCAAAACTGGATGTGCCGACGCTGGCGGCTTATACGATGGTTGCGAATGAGCTGTTCAATCTCGACGAAAATTTGAATAAATAATTTTATGATTTCCGAATTCAAACCGCATCCGTTGATCGAGGATTATGTGCGCTACGAAACGCGCCGCCAATTTTTCAAGCGTGGTGCCAGCCTGCTCGGAACGGCGGCCTTGGCGTCGCTCGCGCCGGGATTGTTATTCGCCGGGGAAAAGAAACCGGACACCGCCGCGGACGCGCAAAAAATGTTACGCGCCATCGGCCCGCAATTTCCGCCGAAAGCGAAACGCGTTATTTATTTGCACATGGTCGGTGGGCCATCGCAGATGGATCTGTTCGATTACAAACCGAAGCTCGGCGAATGGTTTGACAAAGATTTGCCGGATTCCGTCCGCATGGGCCAGCGCATCACGGGAATGACGAGTGGTCAGAAACGGCTGCCCATCGCGCCGTCAAAATATAAATTTGCCCAGTATGGCAAGAGCGGCATGTGGGTCAGCGAATTGCTGCCGTGGACGGCAAAGATGGTGGATGACTTGTGCTTCATCCGCTCGATGAACACGGATGCGATCAATCACGAGCCGGCGATCACGTTCATGCAAACGGGCAACCAGATCACCGGCAAACCGTGCATGGGTTCGTGGGTTTCTTACGGACTTGGTTCGATGAATGAAAATCTGCCAACCTTCGTAGTGCTGCTCGCGAAGTCCACCAACACGGAACAGTTACAAGCAATCGGTTCGCGACTGTGGTCGGCAGGATATTTGCCCGGCGAATATCAGGGCACTTCTTTTCGCACGGCGGGCGATCCGATTTTATTCATCAACAATCCCGCAGGCGTGGATGACAAAGTGCGTCGCAAAACGCTCGACAGTTTGAAAGCGTTAAACGAAATCAATTTTCGCACCACGGCCGATCCCGAAACGCACACGCGCATCCAGCAATATGAACTGGCCTTTCGGATGCAAGCGAGCGTGCCGGAATTGTCGGACGTGTCCGGTGAAACCGAGGCGACGTATGCACTTTATGGTGACGATGCAAAGAAGCCCGGCACATTTGCGAACACGGCGTTGCTCGCACGGCGCTTGGTTGAACGGAACGTCCGCTTCGTGCAGATTTATCACAACAATTGGGACACGCACGCGAACACCGGCGGTCGGTTGCCGATGCAATGCAAAGATATTGACCAAGCGTGTTACGGTTTGATCCAGGATTTGAAACAGCGCGGAATGCTCGACGATACGCTCGTGGTCTGGGGCGGCGAATTCGGGCGCACAATTTATTCACAAGGCGAATTGACGAAGGACAATTACGGTCGCGATCATCATCCGCGCTGCTACACGATGTGGATGGCCGGCGGCGGCGCGAAGCCCGGTTTGATCCACGGCGAGACGGATGAATTTTCCTATAACATCGTCAAAGACCCGGTGCACGTTCACGATTTTCACGCGACCGCGTTGAAGTTGCTCGGCTTCGACCACCTGCATTTCACGTATCGGTTTCAAGGACTGGATCAACGTCTGACCGGCGTGGTGCCGGCGAATGTGGTGGAGCAGTTGATAGCGTGAGAAAGAATTTATGAAAAGCCATTCATTGAACCGCCGGACATTTTTGAAACAGGCTGGCATTGCCGCCGCAGCCTTCACAGCCGCGCCTTATGCCTTCACAGCCGCGCCTTATGTTTTGGCCAGCGATAAAGCTGGCAGCCGTTTGCCGATCGTCGGCGTGGGCGATTACCAGTATGAAGCCATACACGATTGGGGCGAACTACCTGCTGGTCACATCTATGGCAATACGCATGGCGTCGCGGTGGACGCGCAGGGCGAAATTCATATCAAACATACCGTCGGCAAAGGCGCGACGATTGATGACGCTGTGGTGGTGTTTGATGCGGATGGAAAATTTGTCCGTTCGTGGGGCAAGGAATACAAGGGCGGCGCGCACGGATTGCATTTGAGCCGCGAAGGCAAAGACGAATTTTTCTATCTGTGCGATACCAAGCGTCATGAATTTGCCAAGACAACCCTGACTGGCCAAGAACTCTGGCGTAAATGGGCGCCGGAACAATGCAATGGCTATACGATGCCGGATGAATTTGTGCCGACGAACGTTGCCGTCGCGCCGGATGGAAATTTTTTCGTGGCCGACGGTTATGGAAAAAGTTTCATCCACGAATACGACCGTGACACCAAATATATCCGCAGCTTCGGCGGCAAAGGCTCAGCGCCCGGCCAGACGGATTGTCCGCACGGCTTGATGGTGGATTTGCGCGGCGAAAAACCGGTATTAGTCGTGGCCGACCGCGCCAATCGTCGTCTGCAAAATTTCACGCTGGACGGACAGCACATCAATTTTGTGACCGACGAAATGCACGCGCCCTGTCATTTTCACCGACGCGGCAATGTGATAGTCGTGCCCGATCTCGAATCACGCGTGACGTTGCTGGATCAAAATAACAAGTTGATCGCACATCTCGGCCAAGGCCCGGGCTACAATGGTTTGCGCGACCAGAGCCGCGATCATTTCACACCCGGCCAATTTGTTGCACCGCATAGCGCCTATTTTGATCATGAAGGAAACATCTTCGTCGTGGAATGGGTGGAAGTCGGTCGTGTGACGAAACTGCAAAAGATCGCCTGAAGATTAACAACTAAAAAATCATTTATGAAAAAACTTCTCGCGTTGGTCCTTGGCTGCATTTTCATCGGTTCCAATCTATTTGCCCAAGACGCCAAACCGCCGGTGCGGTTCGGGATGGTTGGACTCCATCACGATCACGCCGCTGGATTTTTACCCCGGCTTGAAGGACGGACGGATGTGCAGTTGGTCGGCATCGTGGAGACGAATACGGATTTGATCGCACGCTACTCGAAGCGTTTTCATTTCAAGCCTGAATTATTTTATCCGACGATTGATGCGATGATTGCCGCCGTGCATCCGCAAGCGGTCGCGACGTTCACTTCCACTTACGAACACGAATACGTCGTCGAAACCTGCGCGGCGCACAGCGTGGATGTGATGATGGAAAAACCGCTGGCGACGAATATAAAGCAGGCGCGCGCGATCGAGGCAGCGGCAAAAAAGAGCGGCATCAATGTTTTTGTGAACTACGAAACGAGTTGGTATCCGGGCAATCAAGCGGCTTACAAAATGGTGCATGATGAAAATCAGATCGGCGACGTCACTCGCATTGTCGTTCACGACGGTCATCGCGGGCCAAAAGAGATCGGCTGCTCCACAAATTTTCTCGCGTGGCTGACGGACCCGGTTCTCAACGGCGGCGGCGCAATCAATGATTTCGGCTGTTACGGCGCGGATTTGGCGACATGGTTTTTTGACGGCGAAAAACCAGTTTCCGTTTTTGCCACGGCGCGGCACATCAAGCCGGACGTTTATCCAAAAGTCGAAGACGACGCAACGATCGTGCTGACGTATCCGAAAGCGACGGTGATTTTGCAGCCGTCGTGGAACTGGCCGTTCGACCGCAAGGACATGGAAATTTATGGCCGCACCGGTTATGTGATCGTGCCGAAACCGGAATTGTTGCGCGTGCGCACCGCCGGAATGGACGACGAAAAAGAAGTCGTGCCGCCGGCAATTTCCGGCGCGCTGGCGGATCCGCTTTCGTATTTCGCCGCCGTTGAACGCAAGGAAATCAGACCGACCGGCCTCGCCTCGCTCGAAGTGAACATGATCGTCGTGGAAATTTTGGACGCGGCGCACAAGTCCGTCGAGACAGGCAAGCGTATTGCCCTCTGATTAAATTTCAGTTGAGTTTCAACTTGTTCACGCCATATCAATTTGCTTTTTCGTTTAGCGCCATGGGCGCGAAATCTTTGTATAATTATGCACCACTAGATTTTCAAGCTCCGTCAGGAGCGGCATATTCAGGTGATGTCGGTCCTGACGGAGCTTGTGCCCTAATGGGATTTTGAACTACAAATATGCCGCGCCAATAGCGCTTCAAAATGAAATCCGCCGCCAAATTTTCCATCGTATTGGTCACCGCACCGGATTTGAAAACGGCGCGGGCATTAGCGAAAGCAGCTTTGCAGGCAAAACTCATCGCGTGCGCAAACTTGGTCCCAAAAATCGAATCGCACTATTGGTGGCAGGGCAAAATTGAATCGGGCGCGGAAGTGTTGCTGGTTTTAAAAACAAAAAAATCCAAGCTGGCGGCGTTGGAAAAAATGGTTCTTGCCGGACATCCTTACGACACGCCGGAATTTTTGGTTTTGCCGGTAAATGCGGGCAACAAGAAGTATCTCGACTGGCTTGCGGAAAATTGTGATTGAAATTTTTATTGAACCGGCGCGGCGTAGGCGTAAATTTAAATCGTGAATACGGTGAATCCTGTCAATTCAGACACGTTTGCGTGGCTGTTGATCGCGGCTCACTTCCTCGCACTGGCTGTCGGCATGATGATCTTCGCGTGGATGTTTTGTCTGCAACGCCGCGCCCAGCGGGAATTCAACTCGCTTTCACCGGTGCAGAATTTTTTTCCGTCGCCAGCATATTCACCACAACGTCCGCTGTGCTGGATCGCGGTGCGCTCGGTCTCGCCGGAATCGGTCAAGGATGCATTGGGTTTGAACCGCGCCGCGCCATGTTCGTGGACAGAGGGTCTCACGGGCGGACACGAATTTTTCATCAGCCCGCGCGTTCACGGCTGGGTCATCGTCACCGGTCTTGGCCTGCCCTGCCCTTCGGATGATGTGGACGCAACTTTTCTTTTTCTCACCGCCTTGAGCCGCAAGCTTGGCCATGTGCAATTTTTTTACGCCGAAAAATTTTCACGGCATCACGCCTGGGCGCGACTGGATGATGGCTGCGTGACGCGCGCCTACGCTTGGGCCGGCGAAACGGTCTGGAGTCAGGGCATCGAAACCTTGCCAGAAATCGAGATCGGCGTGAAAACGTTTGGCTATGGCGAAAACGCGGCGACCATCCTCGACATAGAAACGAACTTTGAACGCGTGCCGCAACTCGCCGCGCGCTGGAGCCTGGATCCGGCGGAAGTAAAATTAAATTCCATCCGCCAATCCATCGGCATCGCCGGCGAATCCGCGTGGATTCAGAAATAATTTGACCACGGATAGACACAGATAAACACGGATAAAAAAACTGACACAAATTACGCTGATTTTCACGAATTGAGTCGGCCAAATTTTAATCCGCGTAAATTAGCTTAATTCGCGTCGAAAATTTTTCCTTATCCGTGTTCATCTGTGTCCATCCGTGGTTAAAAAAGTTTTTCAGAAATTTTAGTTGCACGCAGCGCGTGTCCGGCGCAGATTCGGAAAAACGAAAGGAAACTCATGTCATTCAGCATCGAACTCGAACTCCAGAAATTTCCCAAAACCTTCAAACTCAAAACCGGCAAGAAGGGCACTTTGCGCCAGTTGCGCGCCGATGATGAAAAAGATTTCCATCTTTTGTTCCAAGGCATTCCCGAGCGCGAACGCATGTTCATCAAACATCGCGTGCAGGATAAAAAAATCATCCGCGACTGGTGCAAAAAAATTGATTACGGCCGCAACCTGCCGCTGGTCGGATTGATTGACGGAAAATTGGTCGGCGTTGCGACGTTGCACCAGCAGCTTGGCGGCTGGAAACGCCACATCGGACGCGTGAGCGTGCTGGTGCATCCGGCATTTCGTGGACGCGGACTGGCGACGGCGCTCATCACCGAGATTCTCGACATCGCCCGGCGCGCCGGTTTGGACAAGGCCGAGGCGGAATTTATCGGCGAACAAAAAACGGCGATCAAGATGTTCGCCACCCTCGGTTTCCGCGAACTCTCACGGTTTGAAGATTACGTGAAAGACATGCAGGCGATCTCGCATGATTACGTTTTGATGGGACTTGATCTCAAAACGGATGAAGAATACGCCAGCGCGGCAGGGTGAAAAATAACTATGAAGACTGAAAAATTTGCGCCGAGCATAACAGTCAAATAATGATATAGGTAGTAAACCATGTCTACCGAAGCACATCAGGATTCAGCGGAGCCGCACGAGGAGCAGTTATGCACGAGTTGCGCTGCCCGGAATGAGCCGTCCGCTGATTTTTGCGTCAAGTGTGGAGCCCCACTTAGTTCGTTTTCGATGATTGCTCCATTTGAGCGTTTATTTGCAGAAGGATTCATTTACCGTCAGGCCGCAGACCGCCCACGGAATTTGGTCACGGTGATTGGAGTGTGGTTCATATTCGGAATGATGGCATTGGGTAGTTTGATATTCATGGTTGCGATATTTCAAAGCACAGGTGATGGTTTGGTCGCTACCATTATCGCCGCAGTTTTTGGAACTGCCCTGCTTGCATTTTCGATTGCGATGATTTGGAAGACAACCCGGAATTATTTGACTAGAAATGAGATTGATCATAAAACCGATGCCTAACAAGTCGACCGGACTAGCTGCTGCGAGCGTAATAATTTATTTTCATCCCTCATAATTCATCCTTCTGCCATGCAATAAAAAAGCCCGCTCAATTTGAGCGGGCTTTGATGTTTGAACCGAGATTATTTCTTTTCTTCCGGCTTGGTTTCAGCCGCCGGTGCGGTTTCGACCGGCGTGGCGGGTGTGAAATCCACCCATTCAAGAATCGCCCGTTGTGCGGCGTCGCCGACGCGCTGGTTCATCTTGATGATGCGGGTGTAGCCACCTTTGCGATCTTTGTAAACGGGCGCGATGTCCTTGAACAGGATCTTCGCGGCTTCGTCTTGATGCAAACGCGCCACCGCGAGGCGACGGTCATGAATGGTGCCGCTCTTGCCGAGCGTGACCATCTTTTCCGCGACCGAACGCGCGGCCTTGGCTTTCGCCAATGTCGTCGTGATGCGCTTGTGGATGATCAAGCTGCAAACCATGTTCGCCAACATCGCGTTGCGATGTTCGGACGTGCGGCCCAATTTGGCCGTCTTTTTTAAGTGACGCATAACTCTTTCTTAATTTGACGCCGGTTCTTCTTTCGGCGTGCTGTCCACGAGGCCGGGCTCGAAATTCATGCCGAGCGAGAGGTTGAGCGAAACCAATTTGTCCTTGATTTCGTTGAGCGATTTTTTGCCGAAGTTGCGATACTTCAACATTTCCTGTTCGCTCTTCAATGCCAACTGGCCGACGGTCGTGATATTCGCATTGTTCAAGCAGTTCGCCGCGCGAACGCTCAATTCGATTTCGTTGACGCTCATGTTGAGCAATTTTTTCAACTTCGATTTTTCGTCGTCCTGCTTGTCAGCGGCTTCTTCAAATTCAACCGCGTTTTTGTCGTAACCGACAAACACGTCCAAATGATGCGCTAGAATTGCCGAGGCCTGTGTGAGCGCGTCGTCGGGCGTGAGACGGCCATCGGTCCAAACTTCCAAAACCAAGCGGTCGTAATCCGTGCGGTTGCCGACGCGCGCGGCTTCGACATTGTAACGCACGCGGGTCACGGGCGAGAACAACGAGTCAATCGCCACGACGCCGATCGCCTGACCGGGCTTTTTATTTTCGTCGCTCGGGCAGAATCCGCGACCGATCTTCACGGTCAATTCAATCTCGAATTTTTTCTTTTTATCGAGCGTGCAGATGTGCTGATCCGGGCTGACCAATTCCAAATTGGAGTTGGTCTGGATGTCGGCAGCGGTGACCGCACCTTCTTTGTTGACGGAAAGTAACAAAGTCTGTTCATCGCGCGTGTGCGCTTTGAATTTGACTTTTTTGAGATTCAAAACGATGTCGGTCACGTCTTCAACGACGCCGTCAATCGTGGCGAACTCGTGCATCGCGCCGTCCACTTTCAGCGACGTGATGGCCGCGCCTTCGAGCGAGGACAACAATACGCGGCGAAGTGAATTGCCGACGGTGTGGCCGTAACCGGTTTCAAACGGGTCGGCGATAAATTTTGCGTAAGTGGGCGTGGCAGAGGCTTCATCCTTCTGCAACCGCTTGGGCATTTCGAAACGTCCTAAACGAACTGGCATATTTTCCTTTCGACAATTTTAATCTGATTTTCCGGGCAAATTTATTCCCGGCCCGGAAAATCCGTGTAATTGTCTTTTTAATTTTTACTGGTTAGCGGGAATAAAATTCAACGACAGCCTGTTCATTGGCGATCGGCTGGATCTCGTCGCGGGTCGGAATGCGCATGACCGTGCCTTTGAATTCTTCTTTGTTCAAGGACAACCAATCCGGCACCGAACGGCTCGTGGAGATTTCCAAATTCTTCGTCGCCAACTGGCGCGACACGTTATTATTTTTGATGCTGATCACGTCGTTCACTTTGAGCGCATACGATGAGATGCTGACCTTGCGACCGTTCACCGTGACGTGGCCGTGGCCGACCAACTGGCGCGCAGCGGCGCGGGTGTTGCCGAAACCAAGATGAAAAGCCACGTTGTCCAAACGCGTTTCCAAAATCTGCAACATCGTTTCGCCGGTGATACCGCGCTTGTTTTTCGCTTTTTCGTAGACGCCACGAAATTGCTTTTCCATCAAGCCGTAGTAATAACGCAGCTTTTGCTTCTCAATCAAACCCAGACCGTAGTCGGTGGTTTTGCGGCGGGATTTCGGGCCGTGGACGCCGGGACCGTAGTTGCGGCGTTCAAGATATTTTGTCGGACCAAAAATCGGGACGCCGAAACGGCGGCTGATGCGGACGCGGGGACCTGTATAACGTGCCATTTTAGTAGATAGTTAAAAGTTAAAAGTTGATGGTTATACGCGGCGTTTTTTGCGCGGGCGGCAGCCATTGTGCGGAACGGGCGTCACGTCTTTGATCGTGGAAATTTCCAAGCCGATGGCTTGCAAAGCGCGGATCGCGGATTCACGACCGGAGCCAGGACCTTTGACGCGAATTTCAACTTCCTTCATACCGTGCGCCATCGCCTGACGCGCAGCGTCTTGCGCAACCATCTGCGCGGCGTAAGCCGTGCTTTTGCGCGAACCTTTGAAACCGACGCGGCCAGCCGTTGACCAACCGATCAGGTTGCCCTGCATGTCGGTGATGGTGACTTGCGTGTTATTGAACGTTGCGAGAATGTTGGCGACGCCGACGACGACGTTCTTGGCGTGCTTCGCCTTGACAATCTTTTTCGCATTTGCATCTTCGCCCAAAAGTTCGGCAGCGGTCGGTTGCGCGACCACTGGCGCTTCCGCCAACTTGGTCGGATCGGCGACAGCAGCATCCGCCGGAGCGGCGGCTTTGGGAGCTTTCGGAGCTTTTTCCGCCGGCGCAGCGCCTTCGGCTTTCGCCTCTTTTTTCACGGGCGCTTTCTTTTTGATTTCTTCAGCCATATCTTTTTTATTTCAAATTCTATTAAATTTCAAATTTGAAATTTATCAGTGGATGCCGGTCTTGGCGTTCGGGTTGCGCTGCACGCCGACCGTCTTGCGCGGACCTTTGCGCGTGCGGGCGTTGGTTTGCGTGCGTTGACCGCGCACCGGCAGACTGCGCTGGTGGCGGACGCCGCGATAGCATTTGATGCCTTGCAAGCGCTTGAGATTCATGCCGAGTTCG
>JAMFSG010000097.1 GCA_026225155.1 Verrucomicrobiota bacterium | reverse complement strand
CAGGTCGCCGATCCGTATCGCTGGCTGGAAGATGATAATTCGCCAGAAACGAAAGCGTGGGTCGCCGCGCAAAACCAAGTCACGTTCGCTTATCTCAATGCGATTCCCGGACGCGATACGATCAAGGCGCGTTTGACGAAGCTCTGGAATTACGAACGCTACAGCGTGCCGTTCAAGGAAGGTGGACGTTATTTTTACTCGCGCAACGACGGCCTGCAAAATCAAAGCGTGCTTTACACCGAAGATTCGCTGGATGCCACGCCGCGCGTTTTGCTTGATCCCAACACGCTCGCGAAAGACGGCACGGTCGCGCTCGCCGGTTTGGCGGTCAGTGAAGATGGCAATCTACTCGCGTATGGCACGTCCGCTTCGGGTTCCGATTGGGAAGAATGGCGCGTGCGCGATGTGCGCACCGGCGCGGATTTGCCCGATCATCTGCAATGGGTGAAATTCAGCAGCGCCGCGTGGAAAAAAGATGGCAGCGGATTTTTTTACAGCCGCTACGACGCGCCGAAAACAGGCGATGCGCTCAAGGGCGTGAACAAATTTCATAAATTATATTTTCACAAACTCGGCACGGAACAGTCGGCGGATGAATTGATTTATCAGCGTGCAGACAAACCGGATTGGGGTTTTGGCGGCAGCGTCACAGAAGACGGACATTATCTGATCATTTCCGTGACTGAAGGCACCGACCCGAAAAATGGCGTGCTCTACAAAGATTTGTCGCAGCCGGATTCTCCGGCGGTCGAACTGCTGATGGACTTTGACGCGAGCTACGATTTCATCGGTAATGATGGGCCGATTTTTTGGTTCAAAACAAATCTCGACGCGACGCGCAGCCGGCTGATCGCCATTGATGTGACGAAACCAGAACGCGCGAACTGGCGCGAATTGATTCCGCAAAGCGCGGACGCGCTCGAAAGCTTCGGCGTGTTGAACAATCAATTCGTTGCGAATTATCTGAAGGACGCGCACACGCTGGTGAAAGTTTTCAATCTCGACGGCAGCTTCGCGCACGAAGTTGAATTGCCCGGTCTCGGCACTGCGGGAGGCTTCGGCGGCAAACGCGCGGACACGGAAAGTTTTTATTCCTACACGAGCTTCACGACGCCGGGAACAATTTATCGCTACGACGCAACGACCGGAACAAGTTCCATTTTCCGCGCGCCAAAAGTTGATTTTGATGCGAGCAACTACGAGACGAAACAAGTTTTCTATGCGAGCAAAGATGGCACGCGCGTGCCGATGTTTCTCATCTACAAACGCGGATTGAAACTAGACGGCAAAAATCCGACCCTGCTTTACGGCTACGGCGGATTCGACATCAGCCTCACGCCGAGCTTCAGCGTGAGCCGCGCGGCGTGGCTGGAAATGGACGGTGTTTACGCGCTCGCAAATTTGCGCGGCGGCGGCGAATACGGCGAGGAATGGCATCTCGCCGGAACAAAATCGCACAAACAAAATGTCTTCGACGATTTCATCGCGGCGGCGGAATGGCTGGAGAAAAATAATTATACTTCACCAAAAAAACTCGCGGTCCAAGGCGGCAGCAATGGCGGATTGCTCATCGGCGCGTGCCTGACGCAACGCCCGGAACTTTACGGCGCGGCGTTGCCCGCTGTCGGCGTGATGGACATGCTGCGCTTCCAAAAATTCACCATCGGCTGGGCGTGGTGCAGCGATTACGGCAGCTCGGATAACGCCGAAGATTTTGGTTGGCTCTACGCGTATTCGCCGTATCACAATCTGAAACCTGGCGTGAAATATCCCGCGATACTCATCACCACCGGCGACCACGACGACCGCGTCGTGCCCGCGCACAGCTTCAAATTCGCCGCGCGTTTGCAGGCCGATAACGCCAGCCAAAATCCGACGCTCATCCGCATTGAAACCAAAGCCGGCCACGGCGCGGGCAAACCAACTTCCAAACAGATCGAGGAGCAAACTGATCTGCTGGCGTTTTTGACGAAAGAGCTCGGAATGAAATTGCCGCCGGATTTTGAAAAATGATCAACCGCTTTACGTGACCTGAAAAACGGCGAGGCAAACTTTGGTGCGCGTCGGATCGTTCAAACATAATACACCGGAACGGATGCGCGGAACTGGCTCGCCTTCGATTTGCAGTGGAAATTTTTGGGCGAGTGAATTAGCGTAATCGGGAAAATTTTCAAAACCTTCCGTGCGCAGTTGCGCCGCGTTCACTAACCGAAATTGGCCCGCGCAATTTTGTCGTGTTTGTCGCATCAATTCCACCAGCACGCGGCCCAGCGTGTAACGCGGATTGATTTCCACGATCGGTTTCAATTTCACGTCGCCGTTCGCAGCGCGATAAACAAAAGCGTCAATCCCGATCGCGCCGGAAAATTTCGTTTCGCGCAATTCCGTTTCCAGCCGCGCAAAAATCGTGTGATACAATTCCAGCAATTTTCCGGAGATGTTTGTTTGCGCGCTAAATTGCGAAATGATCTTGGCCGGAATCCGTTTGTGAAAATGCGACTCGGCAAAATTCGCGACGAATTGTCCGCGCGCATCATTGATCAACCCGGTAAAGCCGCATAGTTTCAGTCCGCGCTCCGTCATTTCGAGTTGCACGGAAAAATCCGTGACACGTTCCAGCCACGGCTCGACGACCAACTCGCGCTTTTGCGCGAACGCATTTTTGAGCCAGCGCAATTGCGTCTCCAAAATTTCCGGTTCAAACAAACGCATCGCGTTACTGCCCGCGACACCAAACGCTTCTTTCACGACAATTTTGTGGTGTCCGCGCGCACGGATTTTTGAGATCGCTGCGCGCGCTTCGTCCAAAGAATTCACTGCGACGCCGATTTCGTTTTCGTCGCAAAGCCAGTTTTGATTGGTAGGGCGGCGCTGCTGCGCCGCCTCGGTTTCGTGGCTGTGCGAAGGAAGGCTGCGCGGCAGCGCAGCCCTACCAACATTCAGAGTTTTTCGTAAAAAATCTGCGCTCCAGCTTTTGGAATAAAATTTTGCGATCTGCGGATTAAAACTTTCCAACGCCGTCCGTTTTTCGGTGTTAAGATTTTTGAACAGCGGCGCGAACAATTCCACGCTGTCGGGACTCCACGCCCACGGCCGCAGCGAACCCAGTTTGCGCGCGGCCAAATGTAGTGGGACAGGCATCTTGCCTGTCGCGAATCCCGCATCTCCAGTTGGACTGGACAGGCGAGACGCCTGTCCCACTACAAATTCCGGCAGCGGGAAACCGGCTTGCTTGATGCCGCTCAAAAATTCGACGGACGGTTTTTCGTTCACCAGAACGAGGTCGTCCTGCCGACACAAAAATTGCGGCAGATTTTCCAGATCACGCGCGAGTTGCGCCTGATGTTTCGTGGGATTAAACGTTTTGCCCTCGGCGATGCGGCCTTCCGCGAACGGATTGAAAACAAAAACGTTCGGCGTGCGGCCTTTCGATTGCGAAAAGACATCGAGCGCGGCGATGAATTGCGGATCGAGTCCGGCGGCGCGACGGCCTTCAACATTCAGCGTGATGCCTTTGGCGCGTTGCGGCGAGAGCGGAAATTTTAATTGGCGGCAAAATGCATCCCAATCGCTTTCGCCCGGATTTTTCCAGCGACGAAACCATTTCAAACCGTAAGCGACGTGACCGATTTCATCGCGATAAATTTTTTCGAGCAACTTCGCCGTCGCGTCGTCGCCGACTTGCGCGAAATTTTTCGCGTAGTGCCGCGCGAAATCCAGATTCGCTTGCTCGAACGTCAGGCACAGGCTCGAAACGTAATCGAGCGGATTTTCCATCGGCGAAACGGAGCGCCAAAAATATCCGCTCACGGGCAGCTCGCCAAAATGGATGCCGCAATCTTTCATGCGCGCGAGATAAAGCTGCGTGTGTTCCTGCTCGTCTTTGAGCGTCTGCAAAAGTCCCTTGCGAAACGCGGCGGGCGCATCGGGAAATTTCAGCAGCACGAGCGCCATCAATTCGGTCGCGAGCAATTCGTGGTTCGCAAAAAAGTGGAGCAACTGTCCACGTTCGCGCGATTGCTCGAGATTTTTTGTGCCGGGAAAACTGTCGCGCGCGGTGCCGGTGACTTTGAATTGCAATTCCGTCGGACGACCGGGCGCATTCGGCGTGACAATCGCCGTGCCGGGATTTTCGTCGGTGATGTCCACCGGGCGCAGAAGTTTTTCTTCCAGCGTCGTCGCGAACAAAATACGTTCGGCAAATTCACGAAGTTCCATCGGCTCGAATGGAAAATTATTTCGGCGCGTCGGATTTTTTCGACGGATGCATCGGCGCATTGATGCGATACATTTTTAATTCGGCGTAAATGGATTTGGCGATTTCTGATTTCGCAAAGCCGACGGTTTTCGCGCCTTCGATCTTGAACAACCGCTCAAAATCCGCCGCCGTGAAATGTTGCACGACGGGATAATGTTTGTTCTCGGCCAAAACTTCTTCGCGATGTTTGGCGATGATGTCCGTGGTGATCAAAACAAAATGCAGATGGCTTTTATTTTTGCGAACGGCTTCGCGGCCGATCAGCAACAATTTCGATTCCAGCGCCAGCGTCAACAACTGCTCGACCAACGGGGTTGGATTTTCCCCGCTCATCACGCCGCCTTGATCTTGATCTTGTTGCCTTTGATTTCGGCGCGGTTCAATTTGGCAAGAATCGCGTTGGCGTGTTCGGACGCAACATCCACAAACGAATGGCTGTCGCGGACATCCACTTTGCCAACGACTTTGCCGGGCAAGCCGGTTTCGCCCGCGATGGAATTCACGATATCAATCGGCACGACGCCAGATTTTTCACCGACGTTGATGTGCAAACGCGTTTGGTCGCCGGGCGTTTTGCGTTCTTTCTTGTCCCGCTTTTTCGGCGCGGATTCCGTGGCGGCGACTTTGGCGTAAAATGGCGCAGGCGTTTTTGTGGCAACCGTTTTTGGTTCGACGGCGGCAGGTTTTATGGATGCCAAAATTTCTTCGTCGGAAAATGTTTTCGGCGCGGCAACTTTTGGAGCAACAAATTCCGCAACCGGTTTTTCAATGGCGGCAGGCGCAGGGGAAATCGGTTTGACGAATTTTTTCGGCGGCGGAATGATGGTTTTCGGCACGCGCGGCGCGGTGGAAAGTGGCGCATTGAAATCGCGCGGCGCGGGACGTTCGGCGCGGAAATTTCTTTCTTCGCGATACGGTGCGCGTTCGCGGCGGTCGCCGCCACGATCATCGTCGCAGGAACGCGTATTGTGCGGCGCGCGATCTTCGTAACTGCCGCGCCGGTCATCACGCGGGTCGCGGAATGACGGACGTTCGGGGCGTTCAAAATTGGCTTCTTCGCGCGGCGCGGGTTTCGCGGGCGTAGCTTCGCCACTTTGCAAATGATGGATCAGCGCGGATGCGATGTCGGTGGAATTGAAACCTTCTTCGAGCAGGCGTTCGATGAGATGGTCCTGTTTTTTGAATTCGCCGCTCGTCAACGTGGCGCGCAATTTGTCGAGAAACAAACTCGCACGGACTTCGTGGACTTCATCCGCCGTCGGAATTTTCGCGCGCTGGATGCGCATGTTCGTGAAGCGCTCAATGTTGCGGATTTGAAATAATTCACGACCGGAGACAAATGAAATTGCGCGACCAGTTCGTCCCGCGCGACCGGTGCGACCGATGCGATGAACGTAATCTTCGCCGTCGTAAGGCAGATCGTAATTGAAGACGACTTGGATATCGTCCACGTCAATGCCGCGTGCCGCAATGTCCGTCGCGACCAGAAATTCCAAACCGGACTTGCGGAATTTATTCATCACGCGATCGCGTTGCGCCTGCGTCATGTCGCCGTGCAAACGGTCGGCCATATAACCTTGCGCCTCGAGCGCGTCCACCAATTCATCCACCATGCGCTTGGTGTTGCAAAAAATAATTCCGAGTTTGAGATCGTGGATGTCAATCAAACGCGTGAGCAATTCGATTTTATAACGACGATCAATTTCGTAATAAACCTGTTCGACCGTCGGCACGGTCATCGCCTTCTGCTCGACTTTTACGCTCTGCGGTTCGCGCGAATATTTTTCAATCAACTCGCGAATTGGACGCGGCATCGTGGCGGAAAAGAAAACCGTCTGCCGTTCTTTCGGCGCGTCTTTCAAAATGGTTTCGATGTCCTCGCGGAAACCCATGTTGAGCATCACGTCCGCTTCGTCGAGGATGACCATCTTCAACGTTTCCAATCGCAATGTGCCGCGGCGCATGTGATCCATCACGCGACCGGGCGTGCCGATGACGATTTGCGCGCCTTGTTTCAAACCCCAAAACTGGCGCTCGTAAGATTGTCCGCCGTAAATCGGCAACGACGTGATGCCGCGTTTGAACAGAGTGAGTTTATGGATTTCTTCCGCGACCTGCACCGCGAGTTCGCGCGTCGGGCACAAAATCAAAACCTGCACGGCTTTCAGATTCGGATCGGTTTTTTCAATCGCCGGAATCGCAAACGCCGCCGTTTTGCCGGAGCCGGTCTGCGATTGGCCGACGACATCGCGCCCGGTCATCAGCACGGGAATCGCCTCGGCTTGAATCGGCGAAGCCTGTTCAAAGCCGAGTTTTTCAATGGCCTTGAGGATTTCAGGCGACAGGCCGAGTTCGGAAAAAAGTTTGGTGGTCATGCAAATTTATGGGCGCAACTGGATGACACTAGCTGAAAAACCGGCTCAACGGGAGTTATTTTTCAATCTGATTGCGCCGGTCAAAGCACGTCGGCTTTCCGCGCCAAAACCAATTTGAGTAAACCGGGAAAGCGTTTGTTCAATTCCGCGCGCCGCAGCGAAGTCATGCCTTTTGTGCCGTCCATTTTGGTGAAAATAATTCCAGCGGAGCGCAGCACTTCAAAATGATGCGAACGCGTCGCCTTCGAAATATCCAGCCGGACTTCGTTGCAGGCCAGCGCGCGGCCGTTCGCCAGCAACTCGCGCACAATCGCGATGCGGCAGGGATCGGACAGCGCCTGCATCACCACGTGCAGAGGCACGTCGCGTATGGCCGGATGGGAATAAGTCTTCACAAACAGGAATATGGCATCAGTCAGATGGTTCGACAATCATCGAATCATTTGACAGCGCGCGCCACCGCCATTAAGTTCGATTTGTATCGAACAATGACGAACTGATGAAATCCATTTTGCCCGCCATTTGAGAATTTTACCTGATGAAACCAAATCCCAACATCGCGCTGTCCGTTCTTGATCTCGCGGCGGTGCGCGAGGATGGGACGGTGGCGGAAAGTTTTCGCAACACGCTCGCGCTCGCGCAACATGCGGAACAATTGGGCTACCGGCGGTTTTGGCTGGCGGAACATCACAACATGGCGGGCATCGCCAGTGCGGCGACTTCGGTTTTGATCGGTTATGTCGCGGGCGGAACGAAAACCATTCGCGTCGGTTCGGGTGGAATCATGTTGCCGAACCATGCGCCGCTGGTGATCGCGGAACAATTCGGCACGCTCGAAACGCTTTATCCCGGTCGCATTGATCTGGGGCTTGGCCGCGCTGTCGGCGGCGATCCGTTCACCGCGCAGGTGCTGCGACGCGATCCGGGCGCGGGCGATAAGTTTCCCGAACTGGTGCAGGAATTGATGCGTTATCTCGGCCCGGTTTCGCCGCAACAACGCGTTCAAGCCGTTCCCGGCGGCGGCACGAATGTTCCGATCTGGCTGCTCGGTTCCAGCACGTTCAGCGCGCATCTTGCGGCGATGCTTGGATTGCCTTTTGCTTTCGCCGGCCAATTCGCGCCGCAAATGATGATTGAAGCCATCGGCTTGTATCGCGACTATTTCAAACCGTCCGCCACGCTGAATCAGCCGCACGTCATGATTGGCTTGCCGGTGCTCGCAGCAGACACGGATGAACAGGCCAAATTTCTTGCGACTTCCGCGCAGCAGCGCGTGTTGCGTTTGATTCGCGGCCAACCGATTCACACGCCGCCGCCCGTGACAAGCATGGCCAGGCTTTGGAATTTGAACGAGCAACGCACGGTGGAAGCGCATCTTGGCGCGGCAATGATCGGCGGCCCCGCCACTGTGGAACACAAGCTGCGGGAATTTCTGGAACTCACGCAGGCAAATGAATTAATTTTGCACTCGGACTTTTACCGGCTCGAAGACCGATTGCGTTCGTATGAAATTGTGGCCGGCTTGTTTATAAATTAATTCAACCAAATAAAAAATTATGGAATATCGGCAACTCGGCGGTTCGGGATTCAAAGTCCCGGTTTTGACACTCGGCACTGGAACTTTCGGCGGCAAGGGCGAACTTTTTTCCGCGTGGGGAAATACTGGCGTGCCCGAAGCAACGCGGCTAGTGGACATCAGCCTCGAAGCGGGACTCACGATGTTCGACAGTGCGGATGTTTATTCGGGCGGTCACGCGGAAGAAATTCTCGGCCAGGCCATCGCCGGTCGCCGCGATAAAGTGCTGATTTCCACGAAAGCCAATTTCCGTCTT
>JAMFSG010000096.1 GCA_026225155.1 Verrucomicrobiota bacterium | reverse complement strand
TGGTGCTGCATTCCAACCAAGCGCGCGGCAAATGGGGCGAAGAAACCTTGCGCCGCGTCGTCGAAGCTGCCGGCATGAGCGCGCACTGCGATTTCACGGAACAAATCACCGCTGGCGAAAATCGTCCCGACCTCGTTGTGCGTCTGCCCGGCGACCGTTTTATCATCGTGGACGCGAAAGTTCCCGATTTCGATTTTTTGAACGCGCTTGAATCCGCCGAGCCGGTGAAACGCGCGGAAGCGTTCGTGGCGCACGCGCAAAAATTAAAAGAAACCATCCGCAATCTGGCGGCGCGCGATTATCCAAGCCAGTTTCCGAACTCGTTGGATTACGTCGTGCTGTTTGTGCCAGCAGAATCGCTGTTCAGCGCCGCGCTCGAAGGCGATCACGACTTGATCATTTGGGCGGCGGAAAAACGGATTTTGCTCGCGACGCCAGCGTCGCTGATCGCGTTGTTGCGTTCGGTCAGCGTGAGTTGGCAGCAACATTCACAAACAGAAAACGCGCAAAAAATCGCCGAGGCCGCGCAGAAACTTTTTGTGCGCGTTGTCACGTTTGCCGAGCATCTGGAAAAAATTCGCGGCGGTTTGGAAACGGCGAACAAGGCGTTCAATCAAGCCGTCGGCAGCTACGAATCACGCATCAAACCTGCAGGCGAAGAATTGCAAAAACTCGGCGGCGGTTCCGGCGGTAAAGACTTGGCGGAATTGCCAACGCTGGATGCAAACTTGCGTTTGCCGCCGACATGAACTTCACGCAGCCAAACTTTTCTTCAACGCATTGAGGCTGCGCTCGTTTTCCTGCGGCGTGCCGACGGAAATGCGGATCCATTCCGGCAACAGATAACCGCCCATCGGACGCGTGATGACGCCGAGTTTTTGCATCGCTTCAAAAACTTTTTTCCCATCGCCGACGCGCACCAAAATAAAATTCGCGGACGAAGGCACAAATTCCAACTTCAAACTGCGGAACGCTTTTTCAAAAAATTGCAGGCCGCCGAAATTATTCGAGCGCGTTTTGCGGACGTGTTCGTCGTCGTCCAGCGCGGCGAGTGCGGCGGTTTGCGCGAGCAGATTGATATTGAACGGCTGGCGCACTTTTTCGAGCGCGGAAACCAGTTCGGAGTTCGCGATGCCGTAGCCGATGCGCAAACCGGCAAGGCCGTAAATCTTTGAAAACGTCCGCATCAAGATTAGATTTTTGCGCGCGCCCAAGCGGATGAGCGGAACCAAATCCACGGCGTCGCTCAAAAATTCGATGTAAGCTTCGTCCATTACGAGCAGCACGTCGTCGGGCACGTCGTTGACGAATTGGATGACGTCTTCGCGCGGCGCGAGCGTGCCGGTCGGATTATTGGGATTTGCGACGAAAATAATACGCGTGCGATTCGTGATGGCTTTGAGCATCGCGGGCAAGTCGTGGCCGTATTCATTGGCCGGAATGGTGATGACATTCGCACCGAACATTTTGGCGACGATGGGATAAATCGCAAAACAGAATTGCGACACGACCACATCCGCGCCAGGCGCGAGCAACGCGTGCGCGACGAACTCGATGATCTCGTTCGAGCCGTTGCCCAAAATTAAATTGCTCGTCTCGACGCCGAGTTTTTCCGCGAGTTTTTGCTTGAGATAAAACGCGTTGCCATCGGGATAAAGATTGAGGCCGGGCAACGCTTTTTGCATGGCGGCAATCGCGAGCGGCGACGGGCCGAACGGATTTTCATTCGACGCGACCTTGATGATCGAGTCGGCGGGCAAATTAAGTTCGCGCGCAACTTCTTCGATCGGCCGGCCCGGCTGATACGTTGGCAACGTTTTTAGAAATGGAGACAATGGCAACATGGAATTTTTATTTTAGACACGAATCGCACGAATTTTCACGAATTAAATTCCGACTTTGTCTGTGCCAATTCGTGCCTGATTTTTTTACAGCGAATCAATTATTTTTTTGACGTTGACGTGCTGGGCGACGATGTCGCGGATGAGGGAAATTTTCCCGGCGTCGCTCGGGCGCGTTTTGACGATGAGATTGTGGACGCGGGACGCGACTTGATAACTGTCCGCCTTCACGAGCAAAACGGGAATCGGCATGGTTTGGATCGCCTTGAGCACGTTCGCGCCGGGACGCAAGCCACCGGTCAAAACGATGCCCGCCATTTTTTCTTCACTTTGTGGATTGGTCATCGCGCCCGCCGCCAAAATGATATCTTCGCGGTCGCCGGGCGTGATGAGCAAAACGCCGCGCTTGAAAAATTGCATCGCATTCTGCGCGCCCATCGCACCGATGACAACGTCGTCCACGAGCGCGCTTAATTCCGGCGGCTGATTGAGCAATTCGGCGTGCAATTCTTCGCGGATCAAATCCACGGACGGATTGCTCAAAACTTGTTCGTGCGGCAGAACGCCAAGCAATTCCAAGCCTTTGCGCTT
>JAMFSG010000095.1 GCA_026225155.1 Verrucomicrobiota bacterium | reverse complement strand
CGTGACAATCAATTCTTTCAGATTGCGAATGCGACTTTCGGAAAGTTCAGGATTTTTTTCCAGCCGTGTCAACTCGGCATAATAACCGGTTTCGTTCACAAAATTATCCGCCCACGTTTGCAGTCGAAAATCACTGGCCGTCGTTTGCAATTGGGCTTGCACGCGTTCGATGAATTCCACAAACGCCTCGATACTTTCGCGTGTATTTTTCTGGAACGTCGTCGTCACGAGCGGATTTTTCATCGCGGTGAAAACCGAGCAGCCACGCTCGTGGCTCGCGGCGAGCAGCCGTTCCATCGTCACGTCGCTCATGCCGCGCGCTGGGACGTTTGCGATGCGCAGCAGGCTGATGTCGTCGTTCGGATTGAGAAACATTTTCGTGTAGGCGAGAAAATCCTTGATCTCGCGCCGGTCAAAAAAACTTTGGCCGCCGATCAAATGATATTTCACGCCGGCCTTGCGCAATTCCGTTTCGAGCGGACGCGATTGCTGGTTCGTGCGAAATAAAATTGCGCAATCACGCCACGGAATCCGGTGCGCGAGCCGTTTGAAATCAATCTGTCCGACAATTTCGCGCGCCTCGGCTTCGTCGTTTTCGTAAGTCTGCAACTGGATTTTTCCGCCCGCGCCGTTGCTCGACCAAAGTGATTTGCCGCGCCGACGCACGTTGTTTTTGATGATGGCGTTCGCGGCGTTGAGAATCGTCGTCGTGCTGCGATAATTCTGTTCCAGCTTGACGATTTTGACTTCGGGAAAATGTTGTTCGAGGTTCAGCAAGTTCGCGATCTCTGCGCCGCGCCAGCCGTAAATACTTTGGTCATCGTCGCCGACGACGCAAAAATTCCGATGCTCTTTCGTGAGCGAATGGACGAGCTCAAACTGCGCCGCGTTCGTGTCCTGATATTCGTCCACCATGACGTATTTGTATTTCGCGCGACACGCTTCGAGCGCGTCGGGATGTTCGCGAAAAAGCCGCAGCGTCAGCAAAATCAGATCGTCGAAATCCACGGCGTTGCACGCGTGCAAAGCGGATTCGTAACGCTTGGCGATGTGTTGCGCGAGCGCGCGAACGCTCGGATCACCGAACGTCGCGGAATTTTCACCGCCGTTTTTGAACTTGCTCAGCATTCCCAAAATCGCGCCGGGATCGGTCTTCTCGCCTTTCGCGGAAATCGCCGAAAGAATTTTTTTCACCGCCGCGAGTTGCTCCGCCGTGTCGTAGATGACGAAATTTCTTTTGTAGCCGAGCTTCTCGATGTGCTGTCGCAAAATCCGCACGCACAACGAATGGAACGTGCAGATGGTCGGGCGGTTTTCCTTGTCGGCTTTGGGCTTTGGGCTTTGGGCTTTGGGCTTCGGCAGCAGTTTTGAAACGCGTTCCTGCATTTCGCGCGCGGCCTTGTTTGTGAACGTGACGCCCAAAATGTTTCCCTGCGGAATTCCCTGCGCGACCATGTGTGCGATACGAAACGTGATGACGCGCGTCTTGCCCGTGCCCGCGCCGGCGAGGATCAACACCGGGCCGCGGATCGTTTCGGCGGCGAGGCGTTGCTGCGGGTTGAGCGAGTTCAGGTTGACCATCGGGCGCGGAGTTTAATTTGCCGGGAAACGAACGCAAGCAAACTGGGGAAACTTTTTTTACCACGGATGGACGCGGATGAACACGGATTTTGAAAAAAAAGAACAAAACTTTTTTTGGCGCGAATTTCACGAATTTTCGCGAATTGAATTCGGTTCAAGAAATTTGTGTTAATTCGTGGAATTCATGTCTGCTACCCGTGTTCATCCGTGTCCATCCGTGGTTAAAATTTTGTAGCGCATAAAAAAAAATAAGTTGCGCGAACCGCACTTCACAGCTTAAGAATCTGCCTCATTGCATGGGCAAAACACTTATAATCGCGGAAAAACCGTCCGTTGCCAGCGACATTTCGAAGGCGCTTGGCAAGTTCCAGAAGCACGACGATTACTTTGAAAACGACGAGTATGTCATCTCGTCGGCGGTCGGTCATTTGTTGACGATCGCCGTGCCGGAACAGTTCGAAGTCAAGCGCGGCAAATGGACGTTTGCGCATTTGCCGGTCATTCCGCCGCACTTCGATTTATTGCCGATCGAGAAAAGTGAACCGCGCTTAAAAGTTTTGCTCAAGCTCATCAAACGCAAAGACGTTTCCGCGCTCGTGAATGCGTGCGACGCCGGGCGCGAAGGCGAATTAATTTTTCGTTACATCGTTCAATATGCCAAGAGCGACAAGCCGATTCAGCGGCTCTGGTTGCAATCCATGACGGCGGCGGCGATCCGCGATGGCTTCGCGCACTTGCGCACGGACGGCGACATGATTCCGCTGGCGGACGCCGCGACCTGCCGTAGCGAAAGCGATTGGCTCATCGGCATCAATGGCACGCGCGCGATGACGGCGTTCAATTCCAAGACCGGTGGCTTTCATCTGACGACCGTTGGCCGCGTGCAGACGCCGACGCTGGCGATTCTCGTTGAGCGCGAAGAGAAGATTAAAAAATTCGTTTCGCGCAACTATTGGGAAATCCACGGCACGTTCGGCGCGGCAGCCGGCGAATACAAAGGTCGCTGGTTCGATGAAAATTTTTTCAAAAAAGACGGCGACGATCAATTGCGCGCAGAACGCATTTGGGAATTGGCGCGCGCGGAAGAGATCCAGAAAAAATGTCTCGGCAAACCGGGCATCGTCACGGAAGAAAGCAAGCCGACGACTTCGATGTCGCCGCAGCTTTACGATTTGACGACGTTGCAACGTGAGGCGAACGGACGTTTTGGTTTCAGCGCGAAAAATACTTTGGGTCTTGCGCAGGCGCTTTACGAAAAACACAAAGTGCTGACGTATCCGAGAACGGATTCGCGCGCGTTGCCGGAAGATTATCTGGAAACAGTCAAGACGACGATGGCGATGCTGGCGGAAACGAATTATCGCCCACACGCGGAAAATATTTTGAAGAACGGCTGGGTGCGCCCGAACAAACGCATCTTCAATAATGCGAAAGTGTCGGATCACTTTGCGATCATTCCCACGCTCGTTGCGCCAAAAGCGTTGAGCGAGCCGGAACAAAAACTTTACGACCTCGTCACGAAACGTTTTCTCGCGATCTTTTTTCCGCCGGCGGAATTTCTCGTGACCACGCGCATCACGCGCGTCGAAAACGAGCCGTTCAAAAGCGAAGGCAAAGTGATGGTGAACGCGGGCTGGCTCGCCGTTTACGGCAAGGAAGCTGCGGAATCTGACGACACGCCGACGCTCGCGCCAGTCAAGCCAAACGAAACGGTGAAGACGGAAAAAATCGAAGTCGAGGCGAATGTCACCAAACCGCCGGCGCGTTATTCCGAAGCGACATTGCTCGGCGCGATGGAAGGCGCAGGCAAATTGATTGACGACGAAGAATTGCGCGAAGCGATGTCAGACAAAGGTCTCGGCACGCCCGCGACGCGCGCGACGATCATCGAAGGTTTGATCAGGGAAAAATATGTGACGCGCAACGGCCGCGAATTGCAGCCGATGGCGAAGGCGT
>JAMFSG010000094.1 GCA_026225155.1 Verrucomicrobiota bacterium | reverse complement strand
GCGATGCAGATCAACCGCGAACTGATGGTCGTGCACAATCGTCTGCCGGAAGTGACGAAAGAATGGGAAGCGGCTTCGCTGGAATTGGCGCAGATGGAGAGTTGAATTTTGGATCGCGCGAAGGTTGATAAACGCAAAATTACGCAGCCCTTATTTTATTAAACGGAAAATTGGGTAGTGAATTAAAAACCACATTGCGACGCCGAAGGAAAACAGGCCAAAAACGCAATGAAGAAAAACTAAAAACCAAAACATATCTGGTTCTTCTGTTCGGCTGTAATTTCTCTGAAAACCTTTAAGCGAAATTTCTCCGCTTTGTATGCGTTTTAATAATATATAAAAAAACAAAGAACCCATACCCGAACAGCCCAAGACTATGGCTAAATTAGGCAAATATCTTATGAGGAAGCCGAAGCCAATAATTACCAAGAATATTAAATAAACTATTCTGTTTGGAATAATATACATAGCTCATTTCACTCTTCGTTCGCGCCCAACTTCTTTTCCCACGCGGCGACTTTTTTCAAAAGATCCGGCAACCGTTGCAGCGCGATGACGATGCGCTTGGCTTGTTTGTCGGGTTGCGCGGGAAAGCCGAGCCACATTTCGCCGTCGGGAATGTTGTGCATCACGCCGGATTTGGAACCGACGGTGACTTGATTGCCAATCTTCAAATGGCCCGCGATGCCGACCTGGCCGGCGAGCACAACGTAATTACCCAGCGTCGCGCTGCCCGCGATGCCGACCTGACCACACAAAATGGAATGGTCGCCGACCTTGACGTTGTGCGCGATGTGAACTTGGTTGTCAATTTTCGTGCCCTTGCCGATGACGGTCGCGCCGAGCGCGCCGCGATCAATGGAAACATTCGAGCCGATCTCCACGTCGTCGCCGATAACGGTGCTGCCGATTTGCGGAATTTTGCGATGGATGCCGCCGTCCAAAACGTAGCCGAATCCGTCCGAGCCGATGACGGAACCGGAATGGATGCGGACGCGCGCGCCGAGTTGCGTGCGCGAATAAAGCGTGACGTTCGGAAAAAGATTCGTGTCGTCGCCAAGCACGGAATCGTCGCCGACAAAATTGTTCGACTGCAAAACGACATTCGCGCCGAGCTTCGCGCGTTCGCCGACGGTGCAATGCGGGCCGATATGCGCGCTCGGATCAATCTGCGCGGATTTCGCGATGACGGCGCTCGGATGGATGCCGGGCGAAAATTTCGGTTCGGGAAAAAAGTAGGCGAGCGCCTTGGCGAACGCGATACGCGCATTCGGCACGCGGATCAAAATTTTCTGCGTGGAAGAAAATTTCTTGTCCGCGATGATCGCGGTCGCGGCGCTTTTTTCGGCGGCGGCGAAGTATTCTTCCGTTTCGGCGAAAGTCAGGTCGCCGGGTTTCGCCTGGTCGGCGGTGGCAAAACCGGTGAGCGTGGTGTTCGCGTCGCCGACAACTTCGCCGGCGAGGAGTTTGGCAATTTCAGCAGTGGTGATTGAGGCCATTTGACGAAATGATAAACGCAAGTGCGGCCAGTTCAATTCGCAATTCGCGCGAGCTTTTGGCGGCGCGAATTTATTTTTCCAGACGCGAAACAATCTTGCCGGTCCAGAGTGAGGCGGTTTGTGTGAGCATCACGGAAATGAAAAACAGAAAAAAACCGAGGCCGACTTGAATGCTCGCCACGCCGCTGGATTTTACGGTCAGCACCAAAATCGCCATCACGAAAACATCGAGCATGGACCATTTACCGAGATTGGAGACGAAGTGGAACATGTTGCGCGCCTTTTCATTTTCCAATCGCGGCCAAAGCCAGAGCGCGAGCATGGAATTGATTTTCACGAACGGAAACAGAATCGTGAACACGAACAGGATGAGGAACAAAAATATTTCGCCGGCTTTCCACAGCACGATCAGGCCGCGATAAACGGAAACTTGATTCTCAAATAGCCACAATTTGGTGACGGCGGTGAACGGCGAAAAAATTCCGGCGATGAAAAATCCGAGCGACGCGACCAGCATCAGCACAATCGTCCAGCCCGCGCCCGGATGGGTTTTCACGAGCGCGGATCTGGACAATTTTTCGGACACAAAAATTACGCTTCCAGTTTCGCGTCGAGCGAAACTTTGGCGTTGAGCAAGCGTGAGATCGGGCAGCCCGCTTTCGCGCCATTGGCGATGGCGGTGAATTTTTCCTGATCAATGCCGGGAATTTTCGCCGTCATGTCGAGATGCGATTCCGTGACGGTGAAACCAGCGTCCGTTTTGTCGAGCGTTACAGTCGCAGTCGTGTTGATGGAAGCAGGCGTGAAGCCAGCCTTGCCGAGTTCCGCCGAAAACGCCATCGAGAAACAACCTGCGTGCGAGGCCGCGATCAATTCTTCGGGATTCGTGCCCACGCCATTTTCAAAACGCGTGCTGAAGGAATATTGCGTTTGTTTGAGCGTGCCGCTCTCCGTGGAGATATTGCCCTTGCCGGTTTTCAAATCGCCCTGCCAGACCGCCGATGCTTTGCGTTTCATAAATTTGTTCCTTTAATTTATTCGGGCGGGAATTCGCCGCGAAGTTCCGAGAGCATAGCAGTTGGAATGAATCTTGGCATGGCAAAAATTCGCGCGCCATTTTCCGCGCTAGATGAAATTGGCCGCATTCAGTCGGACGCGGTAGGGACATCGCGCTGCGATGTCCCCGTCGCTGAGCGTAGCGTCAGGCGACGGAATCGGACGGGCGTGACAGACCAAGCGTTTTGTCAATTCGTCGCGCCGCAACCCGGCGCGGACATCGCAGCGCGATGTCCCTACCAACAGGTTTCAAGCCTACAAGCGTGCGCGTTCTTCACCAAAAATTTCCACGCCATTTTCCGCAAGCCGCTGTTGCAATTCGGTGATGTGCGCGCGGTCGCGCGTTTCCACGGTGCACAGCACATGCACGCGCGAAAGGTCCGGCCCGGCGAACGTGCGGTTATGGACGATTTCCGTGACGTTTGCGCCCGCCGCCGCGAGCACGCCGGCGAGATGCGCCAGCGCGCCGGGCCGGTCGCTCAACAAAACATCGAAACGATAAATGCGTCCGTCGGCGGCGAGGCCGCGTTCGATCACGCGGCTGTGCGCGAGCGGATCAATGTTGCCGCCGCTCAACACCAGCACGACTTTGCGTCCGGCAAGTTCGGGCAAACTGCCGCTCAACAACGCCGCCAAGCCGGCTGCGCCCGCGCCTTCGATGATGCACTTTTCCAATTCCGCCAGCCGCAAAATTGCGAGTGCCAAAATTTCTTCGCTCACCGACACGAGGCGATGTTTCAACGGCTGCATGATGGCGAGCGCGTTTTGCCCCGCTTCCGCCACGGCCAAGCCATCGGCAATCGTCGCACGCGTGGGAATTTTCACCGGCGCACCCGCCGCGAGTCCGGCGGCAAAACTCGCCGCGCTCACCGGTTCGACGCCAATGATTTGCAAATCCGGTTTCAACGCGTTAAAAACCGTCGCCATGCCCGCCAGCAAACCACCGCCGCCGACCGGCACGATCACGGCGTCCGCGTCCGGAACTTGCTCGAGAATTTCAAAAGCCATCGTGCCTTGCCCGGCAATCACTTGCGGATCGTTGAACGGATGGATGTAAGTCAGTTTGCGTTCCTCGGCGAGACGACCGGCTTCGCTGCGCGCCTCGTCATAAGTGTCGCCGTGCAAAATCACCGTCGCGCCGAATTGTCGGCAACGCGCCGCTTTCACCAGCGGCGCAAAACGCGGCATCACGACCGTGACCGGAATATTGAGCAGATGCCCGTGCCACGACAAACCGAGCGCGTGATTTCCCGCCGAGGCCGCGATGACGCCGAGCCGTGCGGCTTCCGGCGTCAATTGCGCCAACGCATTGCGCGCGCCGCGTTCCTTGAAACTGCCGGTGCGCTGGAGAAATTCCTGTTTGCAGAAAACGTGCGCGCCGGTCAGTTCGCTCAACGCGGCGGATTCCACGCACGGCGTGCGCGCGATGACACCCTGCAAGCGCGTCCGCGCCGCCGTGATTTCGGCCAGCGAAACAGTTTTTTCAGTTTGAGTTTTCATTGATGATGAATAAATAAAAACCCCGAACGTTCAAGCTCGGGGTTGGAGAGATCAGAGTTGCGATGAATGATTGCGCATCTATCCCTGCCCCAAGCCGGGGCGAATAATGATCGCTAAGATCATGCGGGATGAGGCGGAACAATTCATGCGTCCTTTGATACGGCAGAAAGTTGGCGGCGTCAAGCGCGGCGGGTTTCGG
>JAMFSG010000093.1 GCA_026225155.1 Verrucomicrobiota bacterium | reverse complement strand
TGCAACGACTGTGACCTTGATAGGAAATTTTGCGCGCGGCGGGATTTCTGTGAACTTCAAAACGTCCCCATCTATTTCCGCCGGGCCTTCCCGGACATAATAATAAACACGTGCGTTCGCGTCAGATGTGGCATTGAGTTTTAAAAATTTCACCCCTATTTTTTGATCAGGAATATCAGGAAAGGTGATGCGTTGTTCCGCGCCCATGTTGTTTCTCGCTGAAATGAACATATGCGCCTGCTGCACCGCCGGCTTGTATTCTACATTGCCCGGATGCGTCGCCGCAAACACCAATTCGTAATTTCGTGCGTTGGTGGCAAACAACGTTTCTTTCTGGAAACGAACCGCAAAAGTGTCCGGCGAAAGTTTTTCAAACGGCCCACAGATGCGGTCAATGGAAATGGCATTGCTGCTTGCCGCGTGGCCGATTGGCGAGCCAACAGGTTGCCAGACAGCAGCATTGGTATGAGCGACGGTTGCGCCCAAAAAAATCAAACCAATCAGTAATTTAAGATGTAATTTTGACACGCTTATTTTTAATGAAAACTGGCTTTGACGGTTTGTTGAGTTTGGGATTTGCCAATCTCAATCAATTCTTCTTCGTCGGCCGTGCGAGCGCAATCCAGACAGCTTGGCCGCCGCCACGCTGCAAGGGCACGTCAAGCGTCGTTAACGAACTCACTATTTGCGTTTGAACGGCAACGTGCGTTTTAGTCGAAACGGATTGGTCGTCCGAATAAATGTGTGCAACGTATTGCCTGTAAGGCATTAGAAAATTAAGCGGCAATTTCAATGTGCGCGATTCACTATTGTTAATTGTTCCGATGAACCAGTCGTCACCGCTGCGGCGTGCGACCGTCGCAAATTTTCCGATTTCGCCGTTAATGACTTTCGTATCATCCCAAACTACGGGAAGGTGCCAGAAAAATTCAACTTCCGGTTCACCACCATACATGCTTGGTTTGTCATACCAAAAAATGGACTGCAGCGGACTATAAGAAATGACGGCCATCGCCAATTGATGCGCGTGGGTATTTTTCAAACGGCGATCGTAATAGCAAACGGTGTAATCGGCTGAACCGGCGATGTAGCGCGTGAAGGGAACCGTGCAATTGTGTTCCGGCGTTGGAAAATGTTCGTTGCCGCGAATGCCTTCGACCGTCAGTAGATTTGGATAAGTCCGCGCATAACCGGTCGGGCGGTAGCCATCATGAATGTCGAGCAGCAGATGATGTTCCGCTGCTTTTTGAATGGTCTCCGTGATCCACGCCGTTTCCGTTTGCGGGCCGACATCTACAAACCCAATCTTGACACCTTTGACGCCCCATTTTTCGTAAAGCGGAAAAAGAATGTCGCGCTGCTTTTTGATTTGCCGCCGGTCAACGTAAAGAATCAATCCCACGTTCTTTTCTTTTCCATAACGGATGATTTCAGAAAGATCCAGATTCGGCTTACGCACTGTGGCCGCATCGCCTGTATCAAAAGTCTCATCATGCCCATACCAGCCTTCATCCCACAAAACATAACTTAAGCCGGCGGTCGCCGCGAAATTAATGATGGCCTTTGAATTTGCCGTGGTCAGCATCGTGTCGCGCATGGCTTTGCCGGGCTTAATCCAAGAAATATCTTTCAACGACAAGGGAGAATTCAAATTAAGCACTAAATAGTTTCGCTCCAGCAAATCGCCAGGCTTTTCACTAACGATAAAAAATCTCCACGGCGTCGAATCGCCCGAGCACAACTTTGCCGACGGATCGCCCGCCGTCAAATCATCGGCAGTATTGGAAGTCGTTCCGCCGAGCGCACTGACGAGCGTGTTTGAATCTCCGACCGCAGGTGAAAGCAGCATTCGAGGATAATTTTCATTGTTCGCTTCGCCGAGGCACGCGAATAAACCGTTCGCGTAGGCGAGTGTCAACGGTCGTTCGCACCAAGGTTCAATTTCGAAAATTTTCACGCAATGATACTCACCTTCCGTGCCATATTCTTTGTAACCAAATGTATTTTCCGGAAAATGAAATTCGCTTTGTTCACCGGTGAAATGCAATTCTCCTTGTTTTGGAAATGAATAACGAAACGCCGCACCTTCGTCATACGCACGAAACGTGATTCGCATCGTTTCACCGGATGTTTTTTTCAGATCCACGTTTAACTCACGGTAATTGTCCGGCACGATTTTTCGTTCTCCATAAACTTGCGTCCAGTCACCTTCATGTTCATCGCGCGAAACTTTCTCGATCTCAAATCCCTTTGTAAAATCGGGCAGTAAACCAAGCTTGGATTCGAGCGCGATGGGTTTGTTCAAATAGCTAATCGTATAAGCGGGAATACCTCCAGCTTGCAGGATAAAATTCACAACGACTTTTCCATCGGGAGATTGGATCTGATTTGTGGTGTTCAAATTTGTTTTAGAAGAAGAATTTGCCAATGTGACGTTATCAAACCTCACAACCGTCGTGATGCCGGCAAGCTGGGAGCAGGCGCACAAGCCGACAAAAAGTTTTGGTCTCAACGCAACCGTTGCTGAGCCGACTTGCGTCCACGTTTTGCCGTCGGCAGAAACTGAGCCGGTGAAGGTGTTGCCAACGCGTTCCAACTTCAACCAGCAAAAACCGGTCAGGCGACCAAACGTCACCATTGGCGCGGAAAAATTTCCGCTGGCGGCGTGAACAGCGGACGCCGCCTTGGTGGATTCACGGACGGTTAATTGCGCTTGCCATGTCGGCGCTTCCACATTTCGCCCAATTGGCGAAATCAGCAATGAAACATTGGCCGCGTCGGCAGCTAGCGTT
>JAMFSG010000092.1 GCA_026225155.1 Verrucomicrobiota bacterium | reverse complement strand
GGTCGAATGGCGCCGCTGGAAAAACTGGAATGCGTTCGCGGAGAAAATTCCGGTTGGCGCAAAATTGTGGTTCGTCGAATCCGACGGGCCAAAAATTTACAGCGACGCGAAATTTTCGCCGCAAGATTTTTTGATTTTCGGGCGCGAGACGGCGGGTTTGCCGAAACAACTTTTGGAATCGCATCGCGAAAATTGGCTGCGCATCCCGATGTTCAACGCGCAGTCGCGTTCGCTGAATTTGTCGAATTGCGTGGCGCTGGTTTTATTTGAAGCGTTGCGACAGCAGAGTTTTGCGGGGGAGATTTGAATGGTGGGCGCTGAGGGACTCGAACCCCCGACCTACTCGGTGTAAACGAGATGCGCTAGCCACTGCGCCAAGCGCCCGACCGCCAGCACGCTAACAGTCTGTTCAATTTTGCGCAACCAAAGTTCCATCGCGGCGCAATTTCATTTTGCGTCCGCGCCATTCGACGGTGTTGCCGGAAAACGCGGCGAACCAGATCGCCACTTGCGCCAGATCTTTCACCGGCACGAGCCAGAAGGGAGAAATGAGATTTTTTCCCGGCGAGAAACGGCGTTGCAGATTTTGCGCGAGCACGATTCGCAGGAGCAAAAAAGCCAGCGCGGTCAACGGGGCGCAAAAAGTCTGGGTCGTGGCGAATGAAACGAAAAACCAGAGCAGCGGCCAGAGCGTGGCGTTGGATAAAATGCTGAAAAAATACGGCAGCGTCTGGCAGGCGCGGATGGTGCGGCCCCAGCGGAGTTGATGATGCCAGACTTGCGTCCAGTTCATCGGCGCGTCCCAGCATTCGACGACGACGGGGCAGAGCGCGATGCGATGGCCGTTTTTGAAAATGCGGTTGCCGAGTTGATAATCATCGGCGAGGCAGTCGGCGAGCGATTGAAAACCGCCGATCTGCGCGAGCGCGTCGCGGCGCAGGATGATCGCCGCGCCCAGCGCAAAATCGAGCGGCATCAAGGTTTTCGCCTGCAAAACCTGGCTCCAAAAATCGGCGTTGATGGCGACGGCCTCCCATTTCATCGCGGTCGTGGCGGGATTGGCGAGGCGGTAAAAACAATTCACGAGCGCGGTTTTTTCCTCGCGCAATGGCGCGACAAAATTTGCGAGGAAATCCGGCGGCACGCGCACGTCGGCATCGCTGATCAAAATCAGATCGTGCTGCGCGAGTTTTTCGAGTTGCGCGAGCTTGGCGACCTTGGCGTTCGCGCCGGAAAGATTTTCGCGGATGACGAGCTGCGCATTGACCGCCGGATATTTTTGCAAAAGTTCGCGGACGATCCGGCAGACAGAATCATTCGGATTGGCGACGCCAAAAAGGATTTCAATTTTCCCGGCGTAATTTTGCTGGAACCAGCTTTCCAGCGAAGCGGCGGTCGTGTCGTCGCAGCCTTTGAGCGATTTGAGAATCGAGATTGCGGGCGTGAAGCTGAAATCAGGAATTTTCTGATGCAGCGGAAATTTCCGCGCGGCGAAAAATTGCCAGAGCGCGAGCGCGCAACTCACAATGGCGAGCGCGGCAAAAATGACGCGGACAAGCTGGCCGCACTCAAGGTCAAACGCGGCAAGGTATGGATTCTGAAAATTCAACGACGCACAGGAAACAAAAAATCAGGCGGCAACACCAGCCGTTTTGGTTTCGGGATGTTCGTCGAGGACGAGGACGCCGAGCGGTGGCAGGTCGTAATTTCCCGAAAACGTATTGCCGGTCAGGAAATCATGCATGGGTTTGTAGAACTGGATGCGGATGGGCGAGTTCTGGTGGTTGATCAAAAAATAAATGCGCGTGCCTTCTTTTTGGCGCATGGAAACTTCGATGTTTTCGGGAACTTTGAGCAGCGGATGCAAATTACAGGTTTGGCGCAGCCATGCGACAAGGTCGTGATAAAAATGCTGGTGGCTCATTGTGCCGAGATAAATCGCGCGGCCCAAACCAAAATTATTCACGGTCATCGCCGGACGCCCGGCGTAAAAATCTTTCGCGTAATTTGCGAGAATCTGGCAGGTGCGCGGTTCAATGAGATCGCACCAAAGCCGGGCAGGGTGCATCTGGCTGGTCGTGAACGCGCCTTTGAAGGTGAGATGATTATCTTGCCCCGGCGGCAGCGCGTCGAATTCCAAAACTTCGAGGCCGAACAGATCCGTGAGGTCGCCGGGATAACCGGTGTCGGGCGCAATATGGTTTTGGTTGACGAGGCTGGTATTGAATGTGCCGACGAGCGTGCCGCCATTTTGGACGTAAAGTTTCAGATTGTCGGCTTCGGCGGCACTCAATACGCGCAACGACGGCGCGATGACAATTTTATATTGCGATAAATCCTCGTTGGGCCGCGCGAAATCCACCTGGAAATTGCGGTGGTGCAGCGCGTTGTAGAAAAGCTGGACGTGTTCGCGCAGGCTGAAAAATTTGTTCGGCTGCATCGGCTGATCCAACGCCCATTCGT
>JAMFSG010000091.1 GCA_026225155.1 Verrucomicrobiota bacterium | reverse complement strand
GGGCCCATGGCGTATTGGGTGACGATGGCGCCGTCCTCGTCCTTTTTGAGCGGGAGCAGATTGACGAGCGGTTGGTCGCCGATGACCACGCCGGCGGCATGAACGGAGGCGTTGCGGGTCAGATCTTCCAGGACGAGGGCGGTATCGACCAATTCATGGGTTTGCTCTTCCTCCTCGTAGGCCTGTTTGAATTCCGGGTTTTGTTCGAGCGCCTTTTTAAGGCTCATCTTCAATTCGTTCGGAATCATTTTCGCCAGGCGGTCGCAATCGCCGTAGCTCAAACCCATCACGCGACCGACATCGCGCACGACGCTTTTCGCGCCCATCGTGCCGAACGTGATGATCTGCGCGACCGAATCGTTGCCGTATTTTTTGCGCACGTATTCGATGACGTCCGCGCGGCGGTCGTCCGCAAAATCAATGTCAATATCCGGCGGATTGACGCGTTCAGGATTCAAAAACCGCTCGAACAAAAGTCCGTAACGGATCGGATCCACGTTCGCGATTTCCAAAAGGTAAGTGACAATCGAACCGGCGGCGCTTCCGCGCGCGACGCAAGAAATTCCCTGGCTGCGCCCGTAACGAATGAAATCGCCGACGATGAGAAAGTAGGAAATGAATCCGGTTTTTTCGATGACGCCAAGTTCCAGTTGCAAACGATCAATGACAGTTTTGATTGCGGCGGCAACGGCGGGATCGCTCAACGTGCTTCCGGCATCTTGCCGGAAGACCTCGCTCTTATTGTTTGATTCTAAATCAGAACGAAGCTTTTCGTCGGCAGTTTGTCCTGCCGGCGAGACGCCGGCAGCACGTTCATAAGTTGGCAACCGTTTTGGATCATCAATTCCTGTGACGACAAATTCTTTGCCTTCCGCCTTCGCGTGAATCGTGTAGCGCGTGAAAAGTCCTTCGGCGAGCCATTGGCGCAAAAATCCTTCGCGCGTGAAATGTTCCGGCGGATGAAAAACCGGATAGTGCAATTGGCCGAATTTTATTTCTAGATTGCATTTGTCCGCGACCTCGCGCGTGTTCAAAACCGCTTCAGGAATTTCGGCGAAACGCGCCTTCATTTCATCCGCGCTGCGCAGAAAAAATTGTTCCGGCACATAGCCCGCGCTCATGCGCTTGGGATTGCTCAACAAATCCTGCGTGCCGATGCAGACGAGACAATCGTGCGCGTGCGAATCGCCTTTGTTGACGTAGTGAACATCATTTGTCGCGACGATTTTTAGGCCGAATTCTTTCGCCCACGGAATCAAAAGTTTATTAACTTTCGCCTGTTCGGGAATGCCGTGGTTTTGCAGTTCGAGGAAAAAATTTTCCGCGCCGAGCGTCTGCTTGAAAAAATCCACCGCATCGCGCGCCTTGTCCAATTGATCTTTCATGATCCAATCGGGAATTTCGCTCGCGAGACAGCCGGACATCGCGATCAAACCTTCGCTGTATTTCGTAAGAATTTCCTTATCAATGCGCGGCTTGTAATAATAACCGTCCAAGTGCGCCTCAGTTGTGAGCTTGATTAAATTTTTGTAGCCGGTCTCGTCCTTCGCGAGCAGGCCGAGATGATAATATTTTTCGCCGTCGGATTTTTTCCGTTCCAACCGCGAATGCGGCGCGACATAAACTTCGCAACCGATGATCGGCTTGATACCTTTCGCGCGTGCGGCCTGATAGAATTCAATCACACCGTGCATCGCGCCGTGGTCCGTGATCGCGAGCGAGGAAAATTTCAGCTCGTGCGCCTTGTCCATCAGCCGGTCCAAACGGCACGCGCCATCGAGCAGCGAATACTCGGTGTGCAAATGCAAATGGACAAAATCAGCGTGCGACATGAGGACAATTTAACTTCCATCTACCGCGACACCAAGCTGCAAAGTTTAAAAAACAAGACACTTTGTAATGCCAATACTTTCTTCATTTTTCAATTTCGGAAGTGCTTTTGATCCATGGTAGAGCGGGGTAGGTCTTCTTGAACAAACTGATCTCGTCAAGCAACTGAAGCAAATATGTTTTGATAGCTTGGACATGGTCTTCTTCACTCATAAAAAACTGAATGGGCTTGCCTTGACGGATGCCACTCCACGCGGTTTCGTTATCAAGTTGATCGCCTACCCAAGAGCCGTTTGAATTCTCCACCCAACTACGAAAGGCTTGGATTTCTTCTTTTCGTGACGGTGACCGAGGACTGATCCAAAGTTCAATTCCCACCCACACAGGCTTATCCGGATTTTCGTGTGGAAATCTATAGCCTATCACGCATTCGCCAGAAGTAATTACATACCTATAATGGTTACGCAACTGCCCATCGGCGTCTTGCTTAAGATTGCTAACTGAACCGAGAATCCTCCAGGTTTTTTCCGAGACCTCTCCATTCAGCGTCTCGTCCATCAACGCTTTGGCGCTGAAATAATTCTCCATTGCTACTAGATCCGTTGATCGAAATTGATTGCCTAATGACATACGGTTTTCCTCCATGAACAATTTGAGTTGATTGGCCAGCCCATCGTTGTTCGTTTTCAGATGAGCCTTCAGTTTACTATAAAATTCAAACCACCGCGTGACCTTAAAAGTGAAACTATGTTCGGGTGTTTTCAAAGCAACTGTGGCGGCCTCATAGTCACGGGTAATAAAAACCAGTGAAGTCTTTTTGAGCGTTTGGTTCTTTTTCTCTGCTGTGAGGTGATCAGCGTATCGTTGAAGTTGACTATCCCCTTGCATTGAATCAACTTTTGACTCGATGAGAATCAACTCCGTATTTCCACCCTCAAAAAGACTAATTACAATGTCTGGTCGGCTGTCCGTTTCGTGTCCAGGCAGTTTCCTGTATTTTACCTGAGGGTCAATTTTGACGTAATCAGCTTTTTTAAATCAGTCACACCAAGCGAACGTAACCATTCCAAAGTTAATTCTTTCGAGTCTCGCAATACTTGGACAACTATTTCCGTAATAAAATCTTCGCGCTGAAACCTGTCGGGGCGATAAAGATTTTCAAGTTGTTTGAAAAGGCTCATGCGGTATTAATGTCGCACTAACTATAATCTAAAAATATGGACATGAAGCAAGAAGAGCATGTTCACACTTCGAGAAAATTCTTTTGCAGTGCGGCAAAAACTTGTTGCGGTGAAATTTCAGCAAGACAATGACGCGCGGCGGTGCAAACGGCGGAATGTCCGTCGCAATTGCAAATGCCGCCGGTCAAAACTTGATGCTTTGCGCCAATTGGCGCCCAGCGCGCGGGTGAAGTCGGGCCGAAAAGTGAAATCGTTGATGCGCCAAGTCCGGCGGCAAAATGCAGCGGGCCGGTGTCGCCAGAGATGAAAATTTTCGCGCGATTCAAAACGGCGAGAAATAGTGGCAGTTCCAAAATCGCCGGCAAAATGATTGCGTCCGGCGCGAGTTTTTTTAATTCCGTCATCAACGCGGCTTCGCGCTCACCGCGAGCGGTCGTGAAAATGAGATTCAATCCGGCGGCGTTGGCGAGACGATTCAGTTCCGCCCAATGCGCGCGCGGCCATTCTTTTTTTTGTTGGCTGGAAGCGGCGTGACAAATGATCGAATCGTTTTGTGGCAGGATTTTTTTGGCAACTTCGGCGAGCGCGCGATCGGAACGGATTTCAGCCTCGAGCGAATCCGGCGGCGAAATTTTCCAGCCGGACAAAAGTTGCGCGAGCCGGACGGATTCGTGCGGCGGATTTTTATCCGGCGCGACACGATCGTTGTAGAAAAATTTTCGGCCAAAAAAACCACCGCGTTCCGCCCAGCCCAGCCGTCGTTTTGCGCCGATGGCAAAACTCAAAAATGCGCCGCGATCGTTGCTGGCAAAATCTACTGAGCGATCAAATTTTTCATTTCGCAGTGCGCGGATTAGCGGCCACGTTTTGCCAAAGTTTGCGCTTCCGCGTTTGCGTGGCATCGGCCAGACGCGATTGAGCCACGGCAAATGTTGAAACAGTGGCGCGATTTCTTCCGGCACGAGCAGATGGATTTCCGCTTGCGGAAAATTTTGGCGCAAGGCGCGCAGCGCGGGCGTCATCAGCACGGCATCGCCGAAGTATTTGAATTGCAGCGCGAGGATTTTTTCAGGCCGTGAGTTCATGTTTTGATCAAAAACCAAAACGAATAAGGAAAGCAGGAAAGCAGGAACCAAAAAAACAGGATTTGCAAATCCTCTTCCTGTTTTCCTGCTTTCCTTATTAAAAAACCTTCATTCACACCGAGAATTGCATTTCGTAAAGTTTTTTGTAGATACCGCCGTGTTGCACCAGTTCATCGTGCGTGCCCGTTTCGGCAATTTTACCTTGTTCTAAAACAACAATCATATCGGCGTGTAAAATGGTCGAGAGGCGATGTGCGATGCAAAACGTCGTGCGGCCTTCCATGAGCTTGTCGAATTCCGCCTGCACTTGGCGTTCAACTTCGGTGTCGAGCGCGCTGGTGGCCTCATCCAAAATCAGGATCGGCGCGTTGCGCAAAACCGCGCGCGCGATGGCGAGACGCTGGCGTTGTCCGCCGGAAAGCGTGACGCCTTTTTCGCCGATGATCGTGTCGAAGCCCTCGGGTTTTTGCGCGATGAATTCGTCCGCCTTGGCAAATTTTGCGGCGGCAATGATTTCGTCGTTCGTTGCACCAAGCCGACCAAACTCAATGTTTCGTTGAATCGTATCGTTGAACAAAACGTTTTCCTGCGAGACCACGGCCATTTGTTGGCGCAGGTCGCGCGTGGAAAATTCGCGCAGATCCACGCCGCCGATTTTTATCGCGCCGCCGGCGGGATCGTAAAAACGCAGCAGCAGATTGGCGAGAGTGGTTTTGCCGGAACCGGTTTTGCCGACGAACGCGACGAGCTGGCCGGCTTTGATGTCGAGATTGATGTTTTGCAGGATGACTTTTTCGCCGTAATTGAAACTTACATTTTCGAATTGGATGTCGGCATTCGCGGCGTGGAGCATTTTTGGCTGAACGGGTTCGGGCACGGAATTTTTCGTGGCGAGCATTTCGAAAACGCGTTCCGTGGCGGCGCGGGCCTGGACGATTTGATTTTGCAGGCGCGTGAGATTTTTCAGCGGCTGATAAATGGCGATGATGGAAACCAAGAGTTGGATGAAGTCCGCGGGCTGGGATTGGGCGCCAGCAAATTTGATAAGATAGATGAGCAGCAAGGCGATGCCACAAGCGCCAAAAAATTCGATGATGGCGCTGGGAATTTCCGTGGCGCGCGTGATGCGCATGATAAGGTTGACGGAACGGCGGGTGGTTTCGCGAAATTTTTCCGCGACGATTTTTTCGAGGTTGTAAGCTTTGATGACGCGATGGCCGGTGAAACCTTCCGTCATGGTTTGGGTGAGTTCCGCCGCCTGTGCTTGCGCTTCGCGGCTGGAACGGCGGATTTTGCGGCTGTAAATCGCGATGGGAATAATGCAGGCGGGCAGAACAACCAAGGCGATCAATGACAATTTCGGTTGTTGCCAAAACAGAAAACCCAGCACGGTGATGAGCGCCATGGGATCGCGGACGATGACCGAGGTCGCGTTGGTCAAAATGGTTTGCAGCGCCTGCGTGTCATTCATCACGCGCGAGACGAGTTTGCCGGTGGCATTTTCGGTGTAAAATCCGGCGGACAAATCAAGCAGGTGCGCGAACAGTTTTGTCCGCAAATCCGCAACGGCGCGGCTGCCAACCCATTGCAAAAGATAGACGTTCAAATAGCCCGTAATGCCGCGTAACAATGAAATGATCGGGATCAACAGGATCATTGCCCACACGGCGGCGGGGTGGGTATGCAAGCCATTGGCCAGTCCGTCGCGCGCGCTGAAAAACCAGTTTTGAGCGAATTCCGGCAGGTGCTTGATCGGCAGTTGCGAAGCATCGGCATTTTTCGAGGGAAACATGGCGGCATAAACAAACATCGCCGTGGCAATCATCAACGAGAAGATAAAGCCGTTGAGCACGCCGGTCAGCACGCCGAGGAACAGCCGGAGTTTGTATGGCCGCGCGAGTTCCCAGATTTTGCGAAGAAAAAGAATCACGAGGATGGAATTATGTCCGCCAGCCGCGCCGCGCGCGAGAAATTTTCCGGTGAATCACCGGCTGGCGAGATTTTCATTTATCGCCGCGCTATTTCAATTAACGATTTCCCGCGAGAGTTTGAATGACCGTGGGCACATCAATTTCAAATTCCGTTTCATTTTCGTTTCGGGCCGGCGATTTTTCGGCGTGCCGTCCGATAAGTCCGACGTAACGCAAGCCGCACGCGGCGGCGAGATTCTTGTAAGTCGGGCGGAGAATGTCCGGGTGAAATAATTCAACAAGTAGCGTGCCGGGCGCGGCAAAAGCCAGGTTCACCAATCCCGCCCCGTGCGAGGCGACGACGCATTTTGCCGAGCCGAATAACTTCGCCTGCTCCGCGACGGACAAATTTTCCGGCTGGACGGAAACAAATCCCAAAGCGTGAAGCTGCGTTTCCAGTTCCGTTTCATTGACCAGCCGCCGACGCGGGCTGCCGCGGCGGGCGAGATAAATCTTTTCCGGGCCGCCGGTGCGATCGGGAAAAAGCGAACGGACATAATCGCAAGTCCACGGCGCGATTTGGCGCAAGGCATAAGGCATCGCCGGCACCACGAGCCGCTCAAATTGATGCACGAATCCCTTGCCGCAGCGCAAGCGCTTTTCCGCCGGAATTTTCATGCGATCCAGAATTTCGTCCTGAAATTTCAAAGCCCGACTGTGCAGCAAAACATAATCGTATTCGCGATGATCCGCCGCCAGCATCATTTTCCAGCGCGGCAGACTTTCGAGCAGCCACGCGTAATAATTGTCGCTGTTCGCCGCGCCCAAAAGCAGCGCCTTGCCGAGCCGATATTTGGGAATCCGAAAACGCCGCCGCCGCAACGCATAATGATTTGGCAAATCGTCGCAGGCGAACACGGTCTGCACGCCACCGATCACCACATCGTCACTGGTGGTTGCCAGCCGCAGGTCACCGATGATTTTGCCGCCCGCCAATTCCGCGACCAACAATGGATGTTCGCCGGATTTTTCCCCGCTGACGGAAATTGAAACGTCTTTGATGGCGAGCACTTTGTCCGGAACCGGCAGTTCAGCCAGCGAGGAGACCACGCCGGCCGGTCGCCAGAAAAAAGGAAAAATGGATCGCATATTTGTCCGGGTTTTTAACGCGAGAAAACTTGGAACGGCGTTTCAGAAAAATTCCACGGTGGGAGAAAGCATCGGTTCCCGCCGCAAGTTTTGTCAAATCAATTTGCCGGCGTGTGCGATTCCAACTTGTTCCGTTCATCCGCCGCGCTAGGCTGTTGCTGATGTCTGCAACGGAAACGAAAAGTTTTTTCGCCCGCACGCGCACCGCGAAAAAAGTCATGGTGCTCGACCTCGGTTTTTTGGGCGACACGGTGCATTTGCTGCCCGCGCTGTGGCTGGTGCGGCAGGCGTATCCGGCGGCGGAATTGCACGTCGCCGTCGCGTCGCACATCACGTCGTTCATGGAATGCGTGCCGTGGGTGGATCACGTTTGGGGTTACATGCGTTTTCCACGTCACGCGACGTTGCGCGAAAATTTCCAAATGGTTTCGCGTTTGCGGCGGGAAAAATTTGACGTGCTCATCAATCTCAACGGCTCGGATCGGTCAAGCTGGCTGACGTTTTTGAGCGGCGCGCGCGAACGGCTCGGCCGTCTGCCGGACGACGGCGGCCCGCCGTTCTGGCGACGAATGTTCACCGCGCACGTCCAGCATCCGTTTGGCGAAGAACCGGTCTATGTCCAGCGTTGTCGTTGTCTAGAAAAATCCGGATTTCCATTTACCGCGCCGGAATTTCATGTGGCAATTGATCCGGAAAATTTGCGCGCGGCGGAAATTTCCGGGGCCGATGCGGGAACGTATTTTCACATCAGCCCGTTCACGACCGCCGATCATCGCGAACTGTCGCCGGCGCAACTGGTGGAATTGATCGCCGCGCTCAACCAAAAATTTCCCGATAAAAAAATCGTTTTGTCCTGTGCGCCGACGGAACGCGAACAAAAGAAAATGGCGGAACTGCTCGCGTTGCTGCCGCAAAAACCGTGGCGCGTTTTTGCCGGAAATCTGAACCTGATGCAAATCGCCGCCGTCATCAAACACAGCGCGCTGCATTTTTGCGGCAACACCGGCACGCTGCATCTTGCGGTGATGACGCAGACGCCGACCGTCACCTGGTTCTGGCCGGGGCCCGGCTTGCGCGACTGGGTTCCCGTCGGCGAAAAATATCACATCGTCACGGGCACGAATAATCCCGGCGAAAATTTTCTCGGCAACATCGCCACCGCGGAACTCGTCCGCGCGGCGGAATCCGCCCTGTCCGTCCGGTGAAATTTCTTTTGCGGCGGCGCGCGGGAAGTTAAGCTGCGCGAGATTTTATTTTGCCATGACTGAATCCGCCAACCTCATCGCGCGATGAACCGCCTGCCGATTTCCATCTGCCTGGTGGCCGGCAACGAGGCGCACCGCATCCGGCGCACTTTGGAAAGTGTGGCTGGCTGGTCGGCGGAAATCGTCATTGTGCTTAATGCGGAAGTGAACGATGGCACGGATAAAATCGCCGGGGAATTTGGCGCAAAAGTTTTTCGCGAGCCGTGGAAAGGTTTTATCGGCCAGAAAAATTCCGTCGCGGAAAAATGCACGCAACCGTGGCTGCTCAATCTCGATGCGGACGAAGTTGTCACACCGGAATTGCAAAATGAAATTTCCTGCTTGCTCGCGGCGCAAAAAATTCCGCACGCCGCCTACGAATTTCCCCGCTGCACTTTTTATTGCGGACGCTGGATCCGCCACGGCGATTGGTATCCCGACCGCGTCCTGCGTTTGTGGCGGCGCAGCGCGGCGCATTGGGCGGGCGACGAACCGCACGCCAAACTCGAAGTGACGGGAACCATCGGCCGTTTGCATTCGGATTTGCAACATCACTCCGCCGAGACGATCAACCATCAGATCGCCAAGACCGTGAAATACGCCGACGATTTTGTCCGGCTCGCTGCCAAAAATAAATCGAGCGTCACGTTTCTGGATCTATTGCTGCGGCCGGTCTGGAGATTTTTGCGCGCGTATTTTTTCCGGCTCGGTTTTCTCGACGGCTGGCAAGGTTTCACCATCGCGTGGCTGACGGCCTTTTACACTTTTTTGCGTTACGTTCGCGTGCGCGAATCACAATTGCCCGCTTCCCGATGACCGACCGCAATCATCTATTGCTCTACGAACCGCGCACCGAGGGACATCATCTTGGCTGGCTGCGCTTCATCACGGAGGATTTGCTGTCGGCCAATTTGCAACTGACGCTCGCGGTGGATTTGCATCCGGGAAATGAACAAAAAGTCCGCGAGCAACTTGGCGAATTGCAATCTGCCGTCGCGCTTATCAATGCCTACGACGCTTCCGGCCAACGACACGGCGATCAAAAATCCGGCTCGGTCGCGACCTGCCTTCAGCAAAGCGGCGCGGCGAATGTTTTTCTCTGCGCGCTCGATGAAATCGCCTCGCACTGCTGGCGGCGCGCGACGTTCGGTTTTTTTCCGCCACCGGAATTGCGCGGGCGCATCGGCGGAATTTATCATCGCCCGCGTTTTTTGGCCGCGTCGAAATGGTCGCCCGACCGCCTATTGAAACAAACCGGATTTGAACGGCTCGTGAAACAAGGCTGGCTGAGGCAACTTTTGTTCGTGGATGAATTCCTCGCGCGCGAACAGCAATATTTATTTCCGAACGCACCGATTTTTTTCCTGCCTGATCCGTGTCCGTCCGGTTACGACGGCGACCGCGCCGTTGCGCGAAAACAATTGCAATTGCCGCCGGAAAAATGCGTTTTGCTTTTTTACGGCACCGGCGCGCGGCGCAAAGGCTTGCATCTCGCCGTTGAAGCAATGCTGCGATTGCCAGTGAATTCACCGGCTTTTTTGCTGTGCGCCGGTCAGCAAAATCCCGGCGGCGAAACCGCGCGCGGCCTCGAAAAACTGATCCAACAAAACCGCGCGCGACTTATCAACCGCTACGTTTCCGAGGCGGAAGAAAAAGATTGTTTCGCAGCAAGCGATGTCATCTTGCTGCCGTATTTAAACCATTTTGGGACGAGCGGGGTGCTTTCGCGCGCGATGGCGGCCGGCAAGCCGGTCATTGTTTCCGACGAACAATTGCTCGGCAAATTGACGCGCGAACAGGATTTGGGACTTTTATTTCCAACTGGCGATATCGCACAACTGGCTGATCGCATCCAAAAAGCCGCCGCGTTTTCGCCGGTTGAAACTGAACGGTTTTTCATCGCCGCCCGCAAATATGCCGCCCGTTATTCGCGGAAAAATTATCGGGACGCGCTGCTCGCCTCGCTGGAAATTCCATTGCCATCACGCGGCTAAAATTCATTTCACGATGTCGGCACAACCACAATCGGCTTGCCGGTGGAAAAGAAACTTGTTGAACTGTTTGCGTTGAAATACGCCATTTGAAATGAGAAAAATCCGCCTTGATTTTTGCGACTTCGCGCCCAATTTCAGAAAGACCAATAATTATCTGTTCAAATTATTGTCCGAACGGTTTGAGGTGGAATTGTGCGAGCAGCCGGATTTTTTGATCTATTCCTGCTATGGTGATTCGCATCGCCTGCATTCGGGAGTGAAGATCTTTTATTCCTGGGAATCTGACCTGCCGGATTACAATGAGTGCGATTATTCCCTTGCTTGCGTCAAAGTTGACGACCCGCGCCACCTGCAATGGTCGCATTACGCCATCAATGGCACCGGCGCGGAACTGGTGAAACAGAACGATGACCCGCTCCAAATTTTGGCGTCCAAAAAGAAATTCTGCAGTTTTGTGGTCGGCGGCTACAACCCGCGCAAGAACGGAAATCGCGTGGAATTTTTCAAGCGGCTTTCCAAGTATAAACAGGTGGATTCCGGCGGCAAAAAATTCAACAACATCG
>JAMFSG010000090.1 GCA_026225155.1 Verrucomicrobiota bacterium | reverse complement strand
GGTCCGCGACCGGGCGCGCAGCGTGCAGAACACGGTCGCGACGATCGGGATGTTCGTGGATTTGCCGAAAGTATTCAAAGGCACGCACATGAGCCGCTTCGTCGAGGTGCTGAACGCGCACGGCAACATCATCCACGTCGAAAATATTTCGGAGATTTTGCATTCGTTGCAAAAAAAACTTAACGCGGCGACGTCACATCTGGAGATTGAATTTCCGTATTTTATGTCCAAAACGTCGCCGGTGTCGCGGCAGGAAAGTTTGATGGATTATGTCGCGCGCTTCGACGCGTCGGCGATCGGCAAAGAAATTGATTTTATCCTCACCGTGAAGGCAAACGTAACGACGCTGTGTCCATGTTCAAAAGCCATCGCCAAATACGGCGCGCACAATCAGCGCGGCGAAGTGACGGTGGCGATCCGCTCGACGAAATCGGTGTGGATCGAGGATTTGATCGGCATGATCGAAAAATCCGGCAGTTCGGAACTTTATGCGCTGCTCAAGCGACAAGACGAAAAAGCCGTGACGGAACGCGCGTATGAAAATCCTGTGTTCGTCGAGGATTTGGTGCGCAATGTGGCGTTGCGGCTGAACGCGGACAAACGCGTCGGCTGGTATAAAGTCGAGGCGGAAAATTTCGAGAGCATCCACAATCACAACGCGTATGCGTGCATTGAGAAGGGTTGAAAGGTTTCCAAGCCTTCACCGGATTTGAACAGGTAAATTTTCCGAAAGATTTTTGTGGCGTATTTCTTTTCCTTTGCTACATTCCCGCGCTCTTGATGAACCGGAATAAAAGCCGGAAAATGATTTTGATTTTGTGACTGCAAAGAAAAACGAAGTGAAAAAGTCGGCCGCGCACGGCAAATCGCCCGCGTCCGCAACGTCCGCCGCCATTTTGGGCCGTCCGCTTTCCAAGAATGGTGCGGCGGCTTTTGAGCCGAAAAAGGTCAAGCCGGAATGGCAGGGCTTTTACAACAATTTGCTGGAATTGCGCGACCAGTTGCGCGCGCAGATGAGCGGTTTGGCGAAGGAATCGGCGCAGGAACTGCCCGGTTACAGCCTGCACATGGCGGATTCCGGCACGGATAATTTTGATCGCGATTTCGCGTTGAGTTTGCTTTCGGCGGACCAGGACTCGGTTTATGAAATCGAGGAAGCGCTCAAACGCATCGAGAAAAAAACTTATGGCGTCTGTGAATTGACCGGCAAGGCGATTCCCCGCGCGCGGCTCGAGGCGATTCCGTGGACGCGGTTCACGGTCGAAGCGCAGGCGCAGTTGGAAAAAGATGGCGCGTTGAAATCTCGCCGGCTTGGGGCGCTCGGATCGGTTGATTCTGTCGGCACGACGGATGTGGAAACGGACGACGAAGATCAACCGGAAGAACAAAAAGCGGTCAAAGAAAAAGAATAATTTATGGCACGGGAAACTATCACAATCGAATGCACGGAAGCGCGTAAAGAAGGCAAATCGCCTTCGCGCTACACCACCAGCCGCAACAAAAAATTGCAAACGGAAAAGCTGGAAGTCCGCAAATACAATCCGGCGCTCCGGCGCCACACTTTGCATAAGGAGATCAAGTAATTATGCCACGCAAGACGAACACCGAAAAAGACAAGCGCGGCAACCGCCGCCCGACGGAAAAACGCGCCCCGCGCCCGAAGCCGAAAATTGACTTCACCCAAGACGCGCTGGATTTCAAGAACGTCACCCTGCTACGCCAGTATGTGACCGATCAGGGCCGCATTTTGCCGCGCAAATACACCGGCATGCCCGCGCATTATCAACGCCAGTTGACGAAAGCGATCAAACGCGCGCGCCAGATGCTGTTGATGAAGTAAGGTTGACATAATTTCATGCCGCGCGATTGCCCACGCAGTCGCGCGGTTTTTCATTGGAACGGATTGCCAGCTTGATTGCGGAAATTGCCAGTGTAGATTTTTAACCGAGATGAAAACCTGCGCGCACAAACATTCGCACGAAAAACAGGAGATGCCGGCATTGACCGAACGCTTGCGCAAACAGTCGCGCAAGATCACCGGGCCACGCGCCGCCATTCTGGAAATTCTCCGCGCGCATCCGCATCCGCTGACGAACAAGGAAATTTTTTCCGAACTGCCAAAAGGTGGATGCGATCTCGCGACAATTTATCGTTCCATGCACTTGCTCGAAAAAATGGGCATGGTGAAACGGTTCGATTTTGGCGATGGCACCGCGCGGTTTGAACTGATCCAAGAAGGCGATGACGGCCACCATCATCATCTGGTCTGCACGGAATGTTCCGAAGTGGTCGAGGTCGAAGAATGCTTTCCCGAAAAAATCGAGCAGCAGATCGCCGCCAAAAACGGATTCAAATCCGTCACCCACAAGCTGGAATTTTTCGGCGTCTGCCCCGATTGCCAGCGGTGAGTTTTTCTGCTTAAACCGGCCGCGTTTGCACGCGGCTGGCTCTTTCTGGACACTTTGCAAAAAACTGTCCTGAAACTTTTACTACGCCATTTCCTCGGTCAACCACTCGCCAAGGTGGAGAAACTCCTTGATTTTCCGGCGCTCATAACGGTTTTTTAGCGCTTTTTTGGGCTGATGCTCCGTTTTGCGGAACGGATGTTTGGGGTTGCGAACTGCTTCACTGATGGTTTCCATTGTTTTCATCATAGCATTTTTCCTTTCTCAAACTGTCGCAACCGATTACAGCCTAAACAATGCCAACCGTTGCCGGATTGTTTCAAAAAAGTCACGAACAGTCAGCAATGAGACTTTCAACCCCGCGAAGATGTTCAAACTTTTTTAAGAAGAAAAATCAACCATGGATGGGCCCGGACGAAAACGGATGAAAATTTTTGACGCGAATCACGCCCGTTTTCGCGGATTGATTTGGCCGTTTTAATTCACATTCATTCGCGCAATTAATGTCAGCTTCTTATGTTCATGCCTGTCCATTTATGGTTTGAAAATATTTTCGTCTCCATTTCGTAACCAGGTTTTAACCGCGTTGTCGTTGTGCTGTTGGCACTACATAGTAATTTCAATCAACATGGTTCCCCGTATTTTGATCGTGGATGACGAGGGTGACTTCATCGAATTGGTGAAATTCCGTCTCGCCGGCTTGGGCTGTGATTTTCTCGTGGCGAACGATGGCGTCCACGCGTTAAGCCAGGCGCGGCAGTTCAAACCGGATCTGATTTTGTTGGATATTTTGTTGCCCGACTTGGACGGTTTGTCCGTTTGTGAAATTTTGAAGCGTCAGCCGGCCACCAAAAAAATTCCCGTGATTTTCATGAGCGCGCTTTCCAGTGACGTGACCAAGCGCACGGCGGCGATGCAGGCGGAGGATTTTTTCACCAAGCCGCTCGACCTCGAACGCTTGCAACGCCGCATCGCCGGGCTGTTGCATCACGAAACGGTCGCGGAATAATTTTTCCTCGGGAGAGTTGCCGTGTCGGCGACCCAATTTATGTTTTTTTACAGCCAAGGAATGAAGGAACGAAGAATACTTGGTTGCTTCGTTGTTAATTTCAGTTTGATTTTCATTTTGGGACGACGACACGCCGTCCTTCCCGAATGAGGTTCGCTTGACACGCCCGCGCGCAGGCTTCATTTTTGTCAGCAAATTTAGGAATTGAATGAGCGCACCACATAATCTTTTTGGAACCCTGCAAACCTTCGAGCTCGGCAACCAATCGCCGGGGAAATTTTATTCGCTGCCCGCGCTGGAAAAAGCCGGCATCGGACCGATCTCCAAACTGCCGGTTTCCATCCGACTCGTTTTGGAATCGGTGCTGCGCAATTGCGATGGCAAAAAAGTTTCCGAAGCGAACGTGAAGGAACTCGCGAATTGGAAAGCGACGGAAACGCGCACGGCGGAAATTCCGTTCGTGGTCGCGCGCATCGTATTGCAGGATTTCACCGGCGTGCCGTTGCTCGTGGATTTGGCGGCGATGCGCAGCGCGGTGCAGAAACTTGGAAAGAATCCAAAAATCATCGAGCCGCTCGTGCCGGTGGATTTGGTCGTGGATCATTCCGTGCAGGTGGATTTCGCGGGCGCGGCGGATTCGATGCAGCGCAATCTGGATTTGGAATTCACGCGCAACCGCGAGCGTTATCAATTTTTGAAATGGGGCATGCAGGCGTTCGACACTTTCAAAGTCGTGCCGCCGGGAATTGGAATTGTTCACCAAGTGAATTTGGAATATCTCGCGAAGGGCGTTCTCAATGCGGATGGAATTTTTTATCCCGACACGCTCGTCGGCACGGATTCGCACACGACGATGATCAACGGCATCGGAATCGTCGGCTGGGGCGTCGGCGGCATCGAGGCCGAGGCGGGAATGCTCGGCCAGCCGGTTTATTTTCTTACGCCGGATGTCGTGG
>JAMFSG010000089.1 GCA_026225155.1 Verrucomicrobiota bacterium | reverse complement strand
TTCGTCGAATACGAACAGGCGATTCTTGCGGTCGGTTCGTTGCCTGCGATGCCGAAGGCGTTTGACCTCGGCAATCCACGCGTTATGACTTCGACCGAGGCGCTGGAGATCGAGGACATTCCCGAAAATCTGCTCGTCGTCGGCGGCGGTTACATCGGCATGGAAATGAGCACGGTCTACGCCGCGCTCGGCAGTAAGATCACGCTCGTCGAAGCGCTGGATTCCATTCTCGCCGGCGCGGATGCTGACCTCGCGCGTCCCGTCGTGACGCACGCGAAAAAGATGTTCAAAGAAATCCGCCTCAAGGCTCGGGTCACGAAGATGGCCACGGTCGGCAAGCAGATCAAAGTTGAATCCGAATACAACGGCGAAAAACTAACAGAACTTTACGACCGCGTTTTGGTTTCCGTCGGTCGCGTCGCGAACAGCAAAGATCTCGGCTTGGAAAATACGAAAGTTGAACTCGACGAACGCGGTTTCGTGAAAGTCAACGCGCAGATGCAGACGAGCGATCCAAGCATTTACGCCATCGGCGACATCGCGGGCGGCATTTTGCTCGCGCACAAGGCGCACAAGGAAGCGCGCATCGCCGTCGAAGTCATCACCGGCGAAAGCAGTTCGTTTGACAGCGTGATTCCTGCCGTCGTCTTCACCGATCCCGAACTCGCATGGTGCGGCTTGACGGAAATTGAAGCGAAGGAAAAAGGCATCGCCTACGAAGTGGCGAAATTTCCGTGGTCCGCTTCCGGCCGCGCGCTGACCTTCGACCGCACGGACGGCTTGACGAAAATCATTGTTGACCCTGAAACCGAACGCATCCTCGGTGTCGGCATCTGCGGCGCGGGCGCGGGCGAATTGATCGCCGAAGCCGTGCTCGCGATGGAAATGGGCGCAACCGTGGACGACCTCGCCCTGACCATCCATCCGCATCCGACTCTGTCCGAAACGCTGATGGAAGGCGCCGACGCCTACCACGGCCACGCGACACACATCTTTACCAAGAAAAAAGCGACGGAGTAAGCCGCCGATAATTTGGCAACAAAAACCGGCGTGGTGCTGAACCACGCCGGTTTTGTTTTGTGAGATGAGTCGGAGTTGGCAGTCAGTTCCAATGCGGCGTTATGAATTTTCGTCTCCACTCATGCCTCCTGATATTTGAAAGCAGGGCGACACATTGGCGTATATCATAAATATCGCGAGTGTGACCAAGATCAACACGCCGAACCAAAACGCCAGACTCTTGATGCCATCCGAAACATTATCACGGCGCCGAAGCAGCAGGGCGCAAATGATCCACATGAAAGGAATGGCAAAACCAATGGTGCCATAAGGATAAATACATGATGCTGGAAACGGCATCTCCATGCGGCTATCTGTCATAAATTTATGCCACAGTCCCGAAGCGAGCACTCCGGCAACAATGACTCCGACCTGCATGACCGCCACCAACGTCGCATTGTATATGGTGAACATAGCTGCAAAGCTTAACGTAGAAAGCTGAGCCACCGCCGACTCACACGGCGTGGATTACAACCGCAGCGCCAACGGCGGTTGGCTTTGACGACTGGTTAGGTGTCACGGTCGCATTATTTATGGGCATCAATTCCACTCTGAACTGTTTTGGTGATTGTGGTCAAGCCAGCCAATCTCTTACCCATCTCCCAAGCGTTAAGTTTAGGATCGCAAATAATCTCTGCCATTTTTATTCCTTCAACGACAAAAATGGAGAGAGACTGAACCTCCATATTAGTGCCAGTCGCTTCAGCAATAGCTTGGACTTCTTTCATACGATATTCGAAATGGGTTGTGGCCAACTGCAATCCAAGCTCTCGGATATGTTTCTGGTTTTCGAGCTTTGTTGTTCGGAACGAAATTAGAAAGGTAGCAAGGGAGCCAATCGCAACGCCGCCGAGTGTGAAAATTCCAGTGATGATAGCTGGGTCATTCATAGATGTATATTTGACGAATGCTTCGGTTTGATTTTTGTCGTGCTTTTTGTCGTTCCGATGGTGGTATGGCCAATGACACCTAACCGGTGAATAGGTTGCAATTTTGCGACCCATCTCTTTTCATGAAAGCGACTCTATTTCTCACTTTCTCCTTTGTCTAGAGTATTTCAAGCGACAGCTTTTGATTGATTTGAAATCGGCAAATACCGCACGGGCATAAAAAAAGACCGGGATTTTTCCGTCCCGGCCAAGGGGCTTGCGGGGCAAGCCTTATTTTGAAAACGCGCCGAAAATTCCCTTCGCCTTCCGAGCGTTCGCGGTTAAAATTTTCGCCCGGATGAAAAAATACTGGCATGTCATCGGCATCGGCCTGCAGAGCAATCTGACTTACCGCTTCAATTATTTGACGCGCACGTTGTTCAGCTTCATCCCGCTCTTCGCCATGCTTTCGCTCTGGCGCACGATCTACGCAAGCAACGGTGGAACAGAGAACAATGGCTTCACGCAGGCGCAAATGATTTTTTATTACATGCTCGTGGCGGTGGTGGATGTGTTCACGGCGGTGAACGAAGATGATTGGCAGATCGCGGCGGACATCCGCGAAGGCAACATCAGCCAGTTCTTGCTCAAGCCGGTGGATTATCTGTGGTATCGGCTCTGCCTGTTCTTTTCCGGCCGCATCGCGTTCATCATGATGGCAATCGTGCCATTGGCGATCTTCATCTTTTGCTTCCGCACTTATTTTGTCGCCCCCGTGAGCGGCGCGGCGCTCGTGGTTTTCCCAGTCTCGTTGTTGCTGACGGCGTTGCTGCAGTTCTTCATGTCTTACGCGATGGCAATGCTGGCGTTCTGGCTACTGGAAATCTCGACGTTCATTTTCATCCTGTTCGCGATCGAATATCTGGCGAGCGGTCATCTGTTCCCGCTGGCATTGCTGCCCGCGCCGTTGTTCCACACGCTGCTGTTCACGCCGTTTCCGTATCTGTTGTATTTTCCCATCGGCGTTTATATGGGCAAGATCGCGGGCGCGGAGCTGTGGAGCGGTCTGGCGATCCAAGCCGCCTGGGTGGCGCTGATGTATGGGCTGGCGCGTTTCATGTGGAGCCGCGGGATCAAGAAATATTCGGCGTTCGGCGGGTGAGCAACTTATGAATCTGAAACGCTATCTCACCATCTACGCGGCGCTGTGGAAGAACTCCGTGGCGCGCGAAATGTCGTTCAAAGGTAACTTCATTCTATGGATTTTCGTCGAGCTACTGTGGTTCGGATTGCAGTTAAGCCTCGTGACAGTGATCTATTCGCAGACCAACTCGGTCGGCTCATGGACGAAATGGCAGATGGTATTGCTGGTCGGTGCGAGCAATTTCATCCAGCAGATCTACCAGGCGTTTTTCCTGACGAACTGCATCGGGCTTTCGGAATTGGTGCGGACGGGCAAGATGGATTTCCTGCTGGCGCTGCCGGTCAACACGCGTTTCATCGTCTCGACGCGGCAGGTGGATCTGGGCGCATTCGTCAATGCGGTGTTTGCCATCTGCGTGATGTTGTTCGCCGCGCACAAACTGGCGCTGACGCCGACGGTCGGACAACTGTTCGGTTTCGCGGCGCTGTGCGTGGTGGGAATTTTTATCCATTATTCGTTGATGTTCATGCTGGCGGCGATCAGTTTTTGGACGGTGCGCGCGCAGGGGATTGTTTACGGATATTTCAATCTGTTCAATATCGCGCGGATGCCGGACGAAGCGTTCAAGGGCGCATTCAAGGCGTTTTTTACCTTCGCGTTGCCGGTGTTGCTCGTCTCAAATGTGCCGACGCGCGTGCTGGCAGATACGCTGGGTTCTTCCAAGTTGTGGCTCGCGCTGATCGGGCTGGGCGTGGTTTGGGCGGTGATCTCCGAATGGTTCTGGCGGTTGTCCATCCGCCGTTACACGAGCGCGAGTTCGTAGATGGTTGTGAATTTCGGTCAGGTGCGGATGCGGAGATTATTCGTTTCCGGAACGGTTTTTCGTCTGCCGGTTTGAATTGTTGGCGCGGCGTCCGCCGGTGAAATTTCCTGCGGACATGACGGCAGGCGAACCATGAAAGTGGTGCCGAGGCCGACGGTGCTCTGGCAATGGATGGTTCCGTGCATTCCGTCCACAAGTTTCTTGACGATCGCGAGGCCGAGGCCGTTGGAAGATTCGCCGCCGGTCGGCCGGGCGGTCAGCCGGGAAAATTTCTTGAACAAACTTTTCTGGTCTTCCGCACTGATGCCCGGACCTTCGTCGCGCACATTCACGAGGACGAAATTTTTTTCCGGCAACGTGTGGACATAAACCGTCGTCTGCGGCGGCGAAAATTTCAGCGCATTGGAAATCAGATTATCGAATATTTGCATCGTGGCGGCGCGGTCGGCTTTGGCCCAGAGCGTGTCGGAAATGCCGACGCGCAATATGATGTTTTTGCGGTCGGCGCTCGCGCGGTTGCTTTCGATACATTGCGTGACAATTTCGTTGAGATCGCAACGCTCGATGTTGGAGATGAATTTTCCCTGTTCGATCGCGTTCGCATCCAGCAACGTGCGGATGAGGTCGCGCATCCGCGTGGCGGCGAGAATGATCGTGTCGTTGCAGCGCGCCGCCATCTGCGGATTGTCCGTCATCTGCATCAATTCCGCGTTGCCCAGAATCGCGGTCAGCGGGTTTTTAAGATCGTGCGCGGCGATGGCGAGAAATTCATTTTTTTCATCGTTCACATGGATAAGGCGTTCATTGGACGCCGCGAGGTCGGCCAGCGCTTCTTCCATTTTGGCCGAGGCGTGGGCGCGACCGAACTCGAAAATCAGGCCGAGGATGAACAAAAATAAAATCAAGCCCAAGTAACCGGCGGCGGAAATGATGGAATTCCATTTGGGCGCATAAGTGACCGGCAATTGTTTTCCCGCCAGATCAAAACCGACGATCACGCTGGCGGCGCAAAACGAGATCAACGACCACCACAGCGACGGTTTCCGGCCCATGATCAACAGCGAGCAAAGCGGCACGCTGACCAGCCACGCGATCGCGTGTCCGCGCACGCCGCCCTCGACGCAGCAGAGCGCAAAAAATCCCAGCGTGAGCGTCAAGGAAAAAAAATTGCCCGCGAACTCGATGGATTTTTTCCAGCGCAAGATCAGCGGCGTGACGATGACGCCGGAGCTGCATAATAAAATAATCAGCGCGCCCCAAAGGTGGCCGATGAAAAAATAAAACGAGGCATAACTTACGCCGAACAGGGAACCGAGGATGCCGAAGCGCGTGATGAGCTTGGCGCGGCGCTGGTTTTCCGGCGTGTTCAAAAGTTCCGCCGGAATCTGCCGGTCCATGAACCGGACGAACGACTCGAAAATTTTAGGCGCGCCGCCGGACAAAAGCGGTTCGTCCGGTTTCAAGCCGGCTGGCGGCGGCATTTCCATTTTTCAAAAAGTGATGCCGGTGGAGATGGCCAGCACATGCGCGGAAACGGTGGTGGAGCTGTTGGCAAATTCGCCGGAACGCAACGCGCTGGTGCCGACGTTTTGCGTGGCGGGAATATAATATTGATAGGCGAGGTCAATTTTGAAATGGCTCCAGTGATAGCCGATGCCGGCGGTGAAAACGTGTTCCGTGATCGCGGCGGTCATCGGCGTGAGCGTGGAATCCGGCACGGGACTTTGGCCGTAACTGTAACCGACGCGGAGGGCGATATTTTCCGTCACATCATATTCCAGGCCGAGGCGATAAACGAATTCGCTGCTCCAATTCAACGGAACATTGTCCCGGAAACTGGAGCCAAGCACGTTGTTGTTGAGGAAGGCATTGTTCCCGTTTTTCATGCTGATGTGCAGCGTGTCGAATGCATGCGCCCAATCCACCCAGTCCAACTGCGCCGCCATGCGCCACTTTGAATGAAATTTCCACGAAACACCTAAGCTGGCGTTCTGGGGAAATTTATTTTTTACCTCCGCGTCATAATGAAAGGGAAAGGAACCGCCCAATTGCGCCGAAGGATTGCCCGAGGCGTCGCCGCTGGAATTGATTATGGATTCGCTCTGGTAAAAAAGTCCGAACTGCAGAGTGTCCGTCGCGCGAAAAAGCATTCCCACCGTCGCGTCGCCGCCAAAACCGGTCGTATGCAAATTCAACAAAGTTTTCGCGCCGTTCACCGTCGCCGGTTGCAGGTTCTGAAAAACATACGGCGCAACAAGCTCGTTGTCGTTGTAAAGCAGGCCGAGGCTTACGCCGAAGGAAAGTTTGGAATTGACCTGCACGGCCACGCCGAGCGCCGAGCGCAGCAGTAAAACTTCCGACTTATTTTGCTGGTAACCGTAACTGGTGGTGCCGTTTAATCCGCCAAGCGGATCATTAAAATGCCAGTCGGCCAGCAGGCTTGCTTCGGGCGCAATAGACAGGCCAAAAGTCACCGGCCAATTTTTCAGGGGATAACCAAACGCGCCTTCCGGCAAAGCCTGCGGCGAACTGTTCAACGCGCCGCCGGAACCCACTTTGCTAAAATTGCCTTCCAAAACCGCGCCTTCACCGCCGAGATCAACTTCCGGATTTTCGAGAAATCCCAGGCCGGCGGGATTTGCGGTCATCGCGCTCAACGGATCCGCCGCCCACGCCACTTCCGCGCCGCCCATGGACATCGCCTCCGCGCCGACGCCGTTGCCGTAAATGCCGCTGGCGGAAACGGAGGTTTCGCTGCGGATGACGAATAACAACGGCAAAATCCAGACGGATTTTCGCAGATTCGGCCGGCTGCCGGTAAAACGTCGTGTCATACAATGGCCACGTTAAGCGAAAAACGTGCCATGCCCGTTCAAACGGGTTTGAAGCAACTTCCAGCTAATTCAATCGAAAGTCTGGACGGTTTTTAGACACGCGCAGCCACTTAATGGAATTTGCTATTTCTTCGCCAAGGCGCTGGCCACGGCATTTTCCAAATCTTCACCGCGCAGGTTTTTATCAATGATTTTTCCATCCGGGCCGACCAGCACGGCAAAAGGAATGCCTTCAACGCCATATTTCACCGCCAGTTTGTTGTTCCAGCGTTGGCCGTCGAAGAATTGCTGCCATGTCATGCCATCGGTTTTTTTGAGAAAAGAATCCAGCGCCTCCCGGTCGGAATCCAAACTGACGCCGATGATTTCAAAACCGTCTGCGTGATGCTTTTTGTAAGTCGCAATCACGTTCGGCAATTCCGCCTTGCACGGTCCGCACCGCGTCGCCCGGTTCGCGCTTAAAAGGTTTGACGGGCATATACTTTCGTAGTTTTATTAATTAATGATTTTACACCCCGCCCGCATGGGCTTGCTGAACAAGCGCGCCCTCATCCGCCAGCTTCAAAAAGCGGGCGTGGCGTCGCGCGCCGAGCTGGCGCGTTCGCTGGGTATGAGCCAGCCGACGGCGGGAAAGATCGTGGATGAACTCCTCGCGGAAAAAATTCTGGAAGAAGTTGAATTGACCGCCGTCAATGAAAGCGGCTTGGCGCAATTAGGCCGCCCCGGACGCCAGTTGCGGTTGAACCGTTCGCAGGCCAGTTTTCTCGGCATCCAGCTCGGCATCCGGGAAACGCAACTCGTGGAATTGCCGCTGGGCGCGACGGATGAAAATGTCCGGCAGATTTCATTTCAAATTCCGGCGGTGAATAAAAAACCGGCCGCAATCTGGGAGCATGAACTGCGCGCCGCCAAAAAAAAACTTCTGGCGAAGAAGTTTTTATGCGTGCTGTTGAGCGTGCCGGGCGTCGTGGATGAAACGACAAATCGCCTTTTATTTTCGCCCAATATCCATTGGAGCGAAAATCTGGACTTGGCGGCAATCGTGCGGCGCATTTGGAACGCGCCCGTTTTGCTGGTGCAGGAAGAACGCGCGCTGGCGCTGGGCGAACACGCCAGCAATCCCGGACATGAAGATTTTCTGCTCGTGGAATTCAGCGATGGCGTGGGTGGTGCAGTGATTGTTGGCGGCAAACCTTTGGCGGGTTCGTTGCCGATCAGCGGCGAACTCGGTCATACGCCCGTGCTGGGTAACCGCCGGAAATGTGGTTGCGGCGCGACCGGTTGTGTGGAAACGCTCGTTTCCACGCGCGGCTTGCTGGAAAGTTTTTCCAGCGCGCATCCAAAAAAGAAAAACCATTGGCCGGTCCTCGTAAATCACATCGCCGAAAACGGTGTCGAACCGTGGCTCGCCCACGCGCTGGACGCGGCGGCTGTGGTGATTGCGGGCGCGTTGAATGTTCTTGGTTTGCGCCGCGTGGTCATCATCGGCACGTTGACAGAACTGGCGCCTGCCGTTCTGAAACATCTTTCTGACGCGGTTAAAAACGGCGCATTGTGGGCGCGCTTCGGCGAGGTTGAATGCGTCGGCGCCCCGCGCCGGCGCAGTGCCGGCTTGGTCGCGGTCGGCATTGACCGCTTCATCGCTTCAGAAACTGAATGGCCGGCAAACAAACTTTAAAATTTTTATCAAAAAATCATTTTGTGAAAATAAACGTCAGATCGCTTGAAGCCCGGTTCTGCGGAAATGCGGGGTGGTGCTTGTTACGGTCAAAAAATAAAAATCACTTTCCATAACCTCCATGCCGGAAAATTCGCCATCGTCTCGACTTGATGCCAACGTTTTTGTAGGCTCCGCGCTTATGTCCTCTACCAATAATTCATCCATCAGCCGTGCTGTTTTTGGTCAGACGCCGGACGGCACGCACGTTGAAATTTTCACGCTCCGCAACCGCCACGGCATGGAAGCGCACATCACGAATTACGGCGGCATTGTCACGTCATTGAAAACGCCGGACCGCGACGGGAAATTTGCCGACGTCGTGCTTGGATTCGATGACTTTGCCGGCTACCTGAAAAATCCTCCATATTTTGGCGCGTTGATCGGGCGCTATGGCAACCGCATCG
>JAMFSG010000088.1 GCA_026225155.1 Verrucomicrobiota bacterium | reverse complement strand
TACTTTTTTCGGGCGTGGCATTGTCGGACACATTGCCTTCGCCGACCCGGTTTGCGAGGAACTGCGGAAAATTATCCTGCAGGCCACGCGTGAATTGAATGTCCGCGTTCACAACGGCGGGACGTATGTGAACATGGAAGGTCCGGCGTTCAGCACGCGCGCCGAATCCATCACGAATCACAAGCTCGGCTACGACGTGATCGGCATGACGAATCTCGGCGAGGCGAAATGCGCGCGCGAAGCCGAGATCGCCTACGCGACGATGGCGATGATCACGGATTACGATTGCTGGAAAGTGGACGAGGCGCACGTCACCGTCGAAATGGTCATCGCCAATCTGATGAAGAATGCCGCGACCGCCAAAGCCATCGTCGCGAAAGTGATCCCGCAAATTCCCGCCGAACCGACTTGGCCGTGCCATTCCGCGTTGAAAAATGCCATCATGACCGACCGCAAAGTCTGGCCGAAAAAGACAATTGCGGAATTGAAGCCGATTTTGGCGAAGTATTTGTAATGAATTTGAAGGCTATGGTTTTTGGAGATAAAAACGAATTTGCGATTGAAGCTTATCATGAACCGTCAGGCCCTTCTTTTGGTGGGTTTGGTCGGATGTGCATTCATATTCAAAACCAGCGTTTTGGAAAAATTGACGAACCTCATTGTTCTTTGTTCAATTCTGTTGATCGCTTTCGCGAGCTACAAGCCGAACTGGAGAATTTGTGGGACGAACGGTTTACAGGTCATTCTGATTCTCAAATATTTGATTTGCTGGATAGTTTACTTTACAAAAATTCCGGCCAATCACTTGAGGCAATGCAAGCTGACTGGAATCATTTTAGGCGATTCAATTTTCTAACAAACGAAGGAGAACAATTTGATGACTTCAAATCTTTCATCGTTAAGCGACCGGATAGTTTTGCTCATGTGTTATTTGAGTTTCGTGATAACATGCGCGGTTCTGTATCCTTTAGTCTTGAATCATTTCAACATGTGACAAAACTGTTTCTTGAATGGTTTGACGTGCAAATAAAAAATGTTGCACCACCCTTTTTCCCTGTTGAATGAACAAGCGCGCCATCATCAAAAAAATCACCGCCAAGCCGATGGGCGAATTGAAAGTATATTTCCACGCCATTTACTACGCGTAACTCGCCATTTTAAAAAATACCTTGCCGCCGTTCTGCTGCTCGTTACTGTTCATTCGCAATGTCTGCCATACTTGAATCTCTTCAAGGCCGCGAGGTGCGACGCTTTGCGGCGGGTGAATTCGTCATCCGGCAGGGCGAAACTTCCGAGACGCTTTATTTTCTGATCGAAGGCGCGGTCGAAGTCTTGAAAGACGATGTGCGCGTTGCGAGCGCAGCACAACCCGGCCAAGTCTTCGGCGAAATGGCGGTGTTGCTCGGCGTGCCGCATACGGCTTCGGTGCGGACGGTGAAACCTTGCGCTTTTTACATCGTCGAGCAGCCGCGTGAATTTCTTAAAGCGTCGCCAGCGTTATGCGTTCACGTTTGTGAATTGCTGGCCATGCGATTGGATGCATTGAATAAATATCTCGTGAATGTGAAGCATCAATACGAAGGCCACGATCATCTCGGCATGGTGGATGAAGTTTTGGAAGCGCTGCTGCATCGTCAGCCGAGCACGCGCATCCGTCCCAAGGAATCAACTATTCGCCACGGCCAGCTTCCGGAGTGACTGGCCTTCGATAGAAATCCATTCGGCGGTCATCGCGTCCAAGTCGAACGCGATGTGCGTCGGCTCGGGGCCGATCTGTTTGCCGGGATTAAAAACCCAAGTCTTGCCGATGCGGTCAATCCACGCGCCGTCCGGATAAAACGGTGAATTGTGGATGTGCCCGCTCAAAACCATGTCGGGCTGAAAACGCTTGATCCATTCGAGCAAGGCTTCGTCGCCGCCGAATTTTTTGCCGGTCCAACAAACGGGCGAACCGGCGGGCGGCGCGTGATGGACCCAGATCCAGCGTCCGCGAACTTTTTGCGATTGCTCCTCCAGTTGCTTTTCCAATTCCGCGCGCGAGACCGGGCCGTCCCACCACGGACAAATTGTGACGAGCGTATTCGATAATTCCAAACTGTCGCCGTCCACGGACAAACCTTCCGTGCGCGATTCTTGAATCCAGTGCGCGACGGATTCGTCCGCCGCGCTGCGCGAATCGCCATCGTGATTTCCGGAGCTGACGAGCAACCGCGTTTTTTGGCGTAGGCGTCCAAGATATTTTTCTACGACAATAATCTGCACGTCGAAATCAAGACTGGAAGCGAGGTCGAGCAGATCGCCGCCGATGATGAGCGAATCGTAATTCGCCGCGTTCGCGACCAGCCAGTCAAACTGCTTGAGCGCGTAATGGAGATCGGCGACAAAAAGTATTTTCATCCTTGAACGTGGATTATGAGCAATCAGCTTCGACACGTCCAAACAATCCAGCGGCGTGATTTTGGAAAATGAATTTCATCGTTTGCAAAGTTGCGCGACGGGCGCGGGACATTCATCATTTGCGCCGGCCATGAACAAACGCGCCATCATCAAAAAAATCACCGCCAAACTGACGGGCGAACTGGAAGTTTATTTTCGTGCAGCGCTGGCTTCGCGCACCGAGGCCACGCACGAATCGAGCAAGGCGGAAAATAAATACGACACGCGTGGGCTCGAAGCTTCCTATCTCGCGCGTGGCCAATCCAAACAAGTGGCGGAACTTCAAGCCGCCATCGCCGATTTTGAAAAGCTCACCGGAAAACCATTCGCGGACGGCGAAGCCATCGGTATCGGCGCGCTGGTGGAATTAGAAGTCGGCGGCGAACCGGCATTTTATTTCATCGGCCCGCGCGCCGGCGGCACAGAAGTGATCCACGACAAAAAAGAAATTCTCGTCATCACGCCGCAATCGCCATTGGGCGAACAACTTGTCGGTAAAAAATCCGGCGACGCATTGCAGCTAAATCTTGGCGGCGCAAAACAGCCGGCGAAAATCGTGAAGGTCGAATAAATTTTTCCGCAAAAAAAACGCCCCGCAGTTTTCGCTGCGGGGCGTTTTGAATTTTCAATTTGGGCTCGACGGAGTCTCGCCCCACCGATTTATTTTAGCAACCAACGCTGGCGAGTTCTTCGCCGTTCGTGACGTTGACGATCTTGAACTGTTCCGCGTGCATGCCGTTGTCGGCGCGGAAGGACAGTTTGCCGAAATAGCGTTTCTCCATTTCGATGAGATGTTTTTCGTCCTCGACACGCAGGCGTTCGAGGATGGTCGGATTGACGACGATGCGCAGTTGAAAATCCGTTTCGTCGCGCGTGCGCTTTTTCAGGATTTCCTGCAACTTGCGCTGAATTTCTACGCTCATCGTGATGGCGCTCTTCACTTTGCCGCGACCTTTGCAATACGGACAATCATCATACACGGCGGCGCGAACGCTTTCGCTGTGACGTTGCCGCGTCATTTCCATCAGGCCCAGTTGCGAGATCGGCAGGATGTGTGTTTTCGCTTTGTCGCGGCGCAAACCGTCTCGCATCCGCGTGTGAACCATCTGGCGATCGCGGCCGGATTTCATGTCAATGAAATCGAGCACGATGAGTCCGCCCATGTTACGCAAACGAAGCTGGCGGCAAATTTCTTCCGCCGATTCGAGGTTCACTTTGAGGATGAGCGCTTCCTGATCTTTGCCGCCTTTATGACGGCCGGTGTTCACATCAATCGCCACGAGCGCCTCGGTTTCATCGATGACGATGTAGCCGCCGCTCTTCAAATGCACCTGGCGCGAGAACGTGTTTTCCAATTGCTTGCTGACATTGAAACGGTCGAACACGGGTTGCGCTTCGGTGTATAATTTGATCTTGCCGACCGAACGGTTGGAGATTTTGGCGATCATGTCGCGCATCCGGTCATGCGCTTTCTGGCTGTCCACGACGATGCGTTCCACGTCTTCGGTGAGAAAATCGCGCACGGTGCGTTCGATCAAATCCGGCTCCTGAAACACGCAGGTTGCCATCGGCTGCTTCTTGATTTTTTCCTGCACGCCATTCCATTCCTCGAGCAACAACGCGAGGTCGCGCACGAAATAACGCAACTGCTGGCCTTCGCCGGCGGTGCGCATGATGACGCCCATGCCTTCGGGAATATGCAACTCGCGTAGAATTTTTTTCAGGCGTTTGCGTTCGTCCACATTTTCAATCTTGCGGGAAATGCCGGACTGATCTGAATTCGGCAGCAACACCAAAAAACGACCGGGCAAAACGATGTTCGTCGTGACGCGCGGGCCTTTCGTGCCGATCGGACCTTTCGTGACTTGCACGATGATGTCGGCGCCGGGCGAATAGAGACGCGGAATATCCTTCTGCGTGATTTTCGGTTTGTCGCGACGGCGATTATTATTTTCGCGTTCAACAATTTCCACGCCGGAATCAAATTGATTCGGCACGATGTCCCAATAATGCAGGAACGCATTTTTCTCGAAACCGATGTCCACGAACGCGGCCTTAAGGCCGTCTTCAAGGTTGCGGACTTTGCCCTTGAAAATGCTGCCGACGAGTCGCTCTTCCGTCGTGCGCTCGATGTTGAATTCTTCGAGCTTGCC
>JAMFSG010000087.1 GCA_026225155.1 Verrucomicrobiota bacterium | reverse complement strand
ATGTCGCCGCCGTTGCAGGCGAAATTGTTGCGCGTGACGCAGGATGGGAAATTTCAGCGCATCGGTTCCAATCGCGAAATCCGCACGAACGCGCGCATTCTCGCCGCAAGCAATCGCAATCTTGAAGACGAAGTGAAAGCCGGACGTTTTCGCGAGGATCTTTTTTATCGCTTGAACGTCGTCGAACTAAATCTGCCGTCGTTGCGCGAACGGCGCGAAGATATTTTGCCGCTGGCAAATTTGTTCATCAGCGAGTTTGCCCGAAACAAGGCGCGGCTGGCCGAGGCGACGGCGGATTGCTTGAAAAATTATGCGTGGCCCGGCAACGTGCGCGAGTTGCACAACGTCATCGAACGCGCGGTTTTGTTGTCGCAAAGCGAATTGATTTTGCCGGAACATTTGCCGTCAAAATTGCGTGAAGCCGCAAAACAATCTTCGCCCGCTGCCGTTTCAGATTCGCAGACGATGGATGAAATCGAACGCAATGCGATTTTCATCGCGCTGAAACAGCACAATCATAATCGCACGGAAACTGCGAAGGCATTGGGCATCAGCCGACGCGCGCTGCTTTACAAATTGCAAAGACTTCGCCAGCAGGGTTTCCAGTTTGAGTGAGTGAAGAAATCTGGGAGGGACGGCGTGTCGCCGTCACATTTTTTTTACACCAGCGTAATTTTAGGGACGCCGACACGGCGTCCCTCCCGAGAACTATTCCTGCTTCGTCGCCAACTGCACAGGCTTGTAGCCGCCTTTGGTTTTGAAATATAGCAGCAATGCGACATAGCAGGCGAAGGTGAAAATCGGGAACAGCGCCATTTTGGCGAGCGCGTTGAACTGGCCGGTCGTCGTCGCGGTTTTGATCTGGTCGGATGAAGTATTGTCGGTGACGGCGGCGGCTTTCACGGGATCAATGGCTTTGTAAGCGCCGAGCAGATAATTTTTATCCACGGTCACGGTTTGGTAAAGTGCGGGATTGGCGGTCGCCAATTGATTGGTCGCGGACGATTCCTGCAAATAACCGATGAACGGCGCGCCGAGAATTCCCACGGCCAACATGCCAATGCCGCCGACGGCATTTAAGGTGAGCGCGCCGCCGCGTGGACATTGTTCGGAAGTCAGGCCAAGAATTGTCGGCCAGAAAAAAGTTTTGCCTACGCCGTAAAGCGTTGCTGCGGCAAAAATGGTGAATATTCCTGCGCCGCCGGTTTTTGAAAGCGCAAATAATCCGATTGCGGCCAGTGCGGAACAGCCAGCGAGCAAGCCGAGCGGCGAAAGTTTGTGGATGAGCGGTCCGGCGCAAAAACGCAAAACCACCATGATGGCCGAGGTATAAACCAAAACCCACGCGGGATTGTGGCCGGCGGCTTGCATCGGCACTTGCATGAGCGAAGTGATCCAACCGTCCGTGCCGAGTTCGGTGATGGCTTGCGGCATCATGATGATGATGATGAACGCGAGCAGCAGCCGTCCGATGGATTTAGTGATGACGGCGAAGGCGATGACGACCGCGCCGGTCAATCCCCAAACCAGACCGCTGCTCCAGCCGAAGACTTGTCCGAGTTGCGCGAAGACCAAACCGAAGCCGACGAGCGCGCCGAATGCGCCGAGCTCTTTCAGCATGGCGAGGTAACTGACGCCAGCCTGTTCGCGTTCGCTGCGCGGAAATTTCAGGCTTACGAGAATGGCAAAGAACGTGAGCGCGGGAATCAAAATCAAACCGATCACGATGCGCCAATCTGGATTCGCGGCGAGCGCGATCGTGCAAAGTCCGCCGAGCACAAGTCCGCCCGGCCAGCCGGCGTGCAGACGGTTAAGCCATTTGGTTTTGTCCGTGTTGAACATCGTGGCGACGATGGGATTGGCATACGCTTCCACGCTGCCGTTGCCTAAACCAAGAATGATGCTGCCCCAATAAAGCAAATGTTGTCCGCGTTGTTGTCCGAGAATCAGGGCGTTGCCGCTCAAGCCGTGGATGGAATTGTAAGCGGCAAAGGCCATTCCGGTATAAACCAAATAACTTGCGAAGGAAAAAAGCATCGCGACTTTGTAGCCGATGCGGTCAATGAACAAGCTGAACACGATGATGCTCACGCCGAACGGCCAGATGCCGGCGCCGACGAGTTCGCCGACGGAAACTTTGTCGAGGCCGAAGTCGGTGGCGAATTGCGTTCCCGTGCACAAGATAATGCGGCTGATGAACGCGTAGGACGTGGTGATGATGGCGATGAAACAGCCCCAGAATAGAATTTGTTCGTGACGGTTTTTCATGGAATGCCGTAATACTCCCGACTGGCGGCGAAGTGTCAACGGCAAATTAGGTTTCGCCGTGAAAAACTGTCGCTTAAAAAATCTGCCTAAGAAATTTTGGTGCGCATAGCAGGACTTGAACCTGCATGCCTTGCGGCACTACCACCTCAAAGTAGCGTGTCTGCCAATTCCACCATATGCGCACTACGGTCGGATAATAAAACAATTCGTGTCTCAAAACGCAAGGTGATTTTGATGGGGATGGTCATCGGTAAACAATTCTTTTCATCCGCAGATTGCTGGGATTGATTTTTAATCGGCGAACATCGGTGAAATCTGCGGATGAAAAGAGCGCTTGCGAAATCTCAAAAATTTCATCTTCATCCTCGCCGCCATCCTCGATTTTTTGAGGATGAGCATGACGATGATGAGGATTTTTTAATTAAACATCCGCATCAAACCCTGCCAGTTCGAGGGCTGGGCGGATTTGAAATCCTTGCTGTGAAATTTGCCAAGGTCAATCTGCAGTAGCAGGCCGACGCTGTTCGCGCCGCGTCCGTGCGAGCGGATGGCGTCAATGCCGTAGCCGTAATCCACCATGACTTTCCAGCGGTCGGACGGCGAATGATACATGATGCCGCCGCCGACCCCGCTGAGCCAGTTGCCGGGCTGTTCTTCACCGGACAGATAATCCACGACGGCGCTGCCGACATTGAAGCCGAGATTCCAGCGTTTCGCCTTGTCGAGCGGCAAAAGGTAATTGGCATTGAACAATACAAACTGGCGCGCGCTAATTTCCTGATAAAAATATCCGGGTAATGACAATGGATATTCCGCGCTCAAGGGCAAAAATCCGCCGAGCCGATACGCGCTAAAACGGTCGGCATCCACGCTGGAACCGGCAGTCAGGCGGACGTAAAAACTTTGGCCGCTGTTGGTCAGCGTGTAGGCAAGCGCGGCTTCGGCCCAAAATAAATGGGATTGTTCCTGCAAGTAGCGGTCATTGTTAAAACCGTAGTAGCCGGAATCGCTGCGCAGATGGCCTTCATACCAGATGGACAATTCCATTGCGAGCGCGGGAAAAAGTGTCGGCTCGACGCCGCCGAAACGCAGGCCGGTGCGCACGCTGAAATCCGCGTGGTCGTTCGGCAGTTGAAAGGTCGGCGCGGTGTCGTCGTTGCGGTCATAAACGGAATAATGCGTCGTGCCGCGAAAAAGAAAGTTCAGCGGAATCAAATCGCCGGGATTAAATAAGTGATAAACGCTGGCGGAAACTTCGCCGCCGTCGCCTTCAAACGATTCGGTCGGCAGAAAAGTGCCGCCGCGGATTTCATTGTAATCATCGCCAAAACCGCCGCCCGCGACGCCGATGGCAAAATCCGTGTTCGGGCCGAGCAGTTGCTTGAAACCAAGTTCCGAATCCAAGTAAACCGGCGCGAGGGCAAGCCGCAGCGTCAGGTTCGTGCGGAAAAAATTGGGATCGTTATGATAATAAAATGCGTAAGCCGCGAGTGGCTGGTGTCCCTCAAACGCGCCGTTGTAGCCGAACTGGATCAAATCGCGCGCGACGGGGTCAATTTGTGCCGAAGCCAAAAATGGAACCAGTAACATCAGCCCCAATAATGCGCGCCCAAGTTTTTTCACGTCGTTTTCGTAACGCAAAACCGCGAAATCAGCAAGCGCATTTAATCCCCGCTGGACACGCGAATTTTTTTTCGGCTTACTATGGCGAATTTGATTTCGCCGATGTCATCACTCAACGCAGAAAAACTCGCCCAAGCCAAGTCGCTCGGATTTTCCGACCGGCAGATCGCCCATCTCACCGGCACGACCGAAGATGCCATTCGCGCCGAACGCAAACGCCTCGGCCTCGTGCCGAGCTATCGTCTCGTGGACACCTGCGCGGCGGAATTCGAAGCCTACACACCGTATTATTATTCCACTTACGATCGCGGCGATGACGAAGTCAAAGGCAACACCGCGAAAAAAGTCATGATTCTCGGCGGCGGACCGAACCGCATTGGCCAGGGGATCGAATTTGATTATTGCTGCGTCCACGCCGCGTTCGCGCTCAAGGAAGACGGATTTGAAACCATCATGGTGAACTCAAATCCCGAAACGGTTTCAACGGATTACGACACGAGCGACAAATTATTTTTCGAGCCGCTCACGCTCGAAGACGTGTTGCACATTTACGAACGCGAAAAATGCTGGGGCGCGATCGCGCAATTCGGCGGCCAGACGCCGTTGAACCTCGCGCTCGGCCTGCAAAAAAATGGCGTCAACATCATCGGCACTTCGCCGCAAAGCATCGAGATCGCGGAAGATCGGAAATTGTTCGCGGCGATGTTGAACAAACTTAACATTCCGCAGCCGCCAAATGGTCTCGCGACAAATGCGGAAGAAGCACTCGTTATTTCCAAACGCCTCACGTATCCGGTTTTGGTGCGTCCGAGTTTTGTGCTTGGCGGTCGCGCGATGCAGATTGTTTATTCCGATGCGGAGTTAACGCATTACATGAAATTTGCAGTTGAAGTTTCATCCGATCGTCCGGTGCTCGTGGACAAATTTCTCGAAGACGCGACCGAAGTGGACGTAGATTGCATTACCGATGTCGGCTTGCCGAACGGCGGCACAATCGTCATCGGCGGAATGCTGGAACACATCGAATTTGCCGGCGTTCATTCCGGCGACGCCGCGATGGTTTTGCCCGCGCACACGTTGTCGAAAAAAGTCATTGATACGATCCGCGAATACACACACGCGATGGCGCGCGAGTTGAAAGTCATCGGCTTGATGAATGTGCAATACGCCGTCAAAGGCGAAACCGTTTACGTGCTCGAAGTGAATCCGCGCGCGTCGCGCACCGTGCCGTTCGTCAGCAAAGCCATCGGCAAACCGCTCGCGAAAATCGCGGCGAAAGTGATGGCTGGAAAAACTTTGAAGGAAATCGGGTTCACCGAAGAGATCTGGCCGAAATATTGGGCCGTGAAAGAATCCGTTTTTCCATTCAACAAATTCATCGGCCAGGACATTTTGCTCTCGCCCGAAATGCGTTCGACCGGCGAAGTCATGGGCCTCGATGCCGATTTGGGCGTGGCTTACGCGAAATCGCAGATGGCGGCGAATTCGTCGCTGCCCGTCGGCGGAAAAATTTTCATCAGCGTCAGCGACGCGCACAAAAATGAAGTCGCGGCGGTGGCCAAACAATTTTCCGATCTCGGATTTGAACTCGTCGCCACGGGCGGCACGGCGAACGTCTTGGAAAAAGCCGGGCTGAAAGTGCAGCGCATTCTCAAACTGCTCGAAGGCCGGCCGAACATCGTGGACTTGCTGAAAAATAAAGAAATCCAATTCGTCATCAACACGCCGAGCGGCGCCGCGCCGCGCGAAGACGAAATCAAAATCCGCACGACCGCCGTCTACACCGGCACGCCGATCGCGACGACCTTGAGCGGCGCGAAAGCCGCCGCGCTCGGCATCGCCGCGCTGAAAAAATCCGGCTACGCGGTGAAGACGTTGCAGGAATATCTTTGAGCCGTGGCTGCTGAAATAAAAAAGTCGGACTCGAATCTGCCCGAAAAAAACAACGAGCCGCCGCGCATCCATCCGCGCGATCCGCTGCACGGCGTCACGCTGGAAACCGTCGTCAACACGCTCGTCCAAAAATATGGCTGGCTCGAAATGGGCCGCCGCATTCCGATCCGCTGTTTTCAATTCAATCCGACATTAAAATCCAGTCTGACGTTTTTGCGTAAAACGCCGTGGGCGCGGCAAAAAGTCGAGCTTTGGTATTTGAGCGAACTCTGAAAACCGATTTGCGAAACCATGAGCGATCGCATTCCCACCGACGGCGGAAAAAGTTTGACGCAAAATCCGTTCGCTAATTTGTCTAGCGAAGAACTTCCCGCCGCGCCGGAAAATTCTCCAGAAATAAATTCTGCGAGTGAGGCAAACGCTTCCACAAGCCGCCGTTCGCTGCCGAATAAAAATCGCGGACGCGTGGACATCGTCCGCCAAACCGCCGGACGCGGCGGCAAAACGGTGACGGTTGTAAAAAATTTCGTCGGCATTGGTCTGCCGGAAAAAGAAAAATTGGCGAAAGCGATGCAACGCGCTTGTGGCACCGGCGGGACGGTCAAAGACGGCCAGATTGAAATCCAAGGCGATAAACGTGAAGAAGTCGCGCGCATTTTGACCGAGGCGAATTTCCGGCCCGTTTTTGCGGGCGGCTGAAATTCAACAGAAGGCCACGAAGCAAACAAAGTTCAAATAAAGAAAGCAGGAACATAGGAAATTCCTTCGTTCTTGCTTTCCTCATTCAAACATAACTTCGTTTTCTTTGTTTGCTTCTGTTCAATTTTTTCACGCCAGCAATTCCTGGATTTCCGCCCAGCTCAACGAAGCCGCAAATTCTTCTTCGCCGCCGATCGTCGCCTGGATGATTTCGCGTTTGCGATTTTGTAACGTCAGAATTTTTTCCTCGACCGTGTCGCGCGTGATGAGTTTGTAGCTCGTCACGACGCGCGTCTGGCCGATGCGGTGCGCGCGATCCGTCGCCTGATCTTCCACCGCCGGATTCCACCACGGATCAAAATGGATCACCGTGTCCGCGCCCGTGAGATTCAAGCCGACGCCGCCCGCTTTCAAGCTGATGAGAAAAACCGGGATCGCCGTGTTCGTCTGAAATTTTTCAACGACGGCTGCGCGATTCGTCGTCGAACCGTCGAGATAACAAAACTCAATTTTTTCCGCCGCGAGTTTTTCTTTGAGCAACGTCAACATGCCGACGAACTGGCTGAAAACGAGCAGGCGATGGCCGCCGTCAATCACTTCTTCGAGCAATTCGCCGAACATTTCCAATTTGCCGGAAGCATTGGCAGCATTGGTGTTTTCAAGTTTCAGCAAACGCAGGTCGCAGCAGATTTGGCGCAGCCGCAACAGTGCGGTCAAAACCACCATGCGACTTTTGGCAATGCCTTGTTCGCCATCCGCTTCCAAAATTTCCTTGCGGCTCGCCTCAATGACTTGCTGATAAACAGCGCGCTGTTCCGACGTCAATTCGCAGAACGAAACTTGTTCCAATTTCGCGGGCAGATCAGCGGCGACTTCTTTTTTCAGCCGGCGCAGCATGAACGGTTTTAATCGTCGCGCGAGCCGTTTTTGCGCCTCGGCATTTTTCTCCTTAGCGATCGGCAATTCGTAACGCTCGCGAAAATCTTTCGCCGTGCCGAGGTAGCCGGGCATGAGAAAATCGAAAATAGACCACAGATCCAAAACTGAATTTTCCAGCGGCGTGCCGGTCAGCACGATGCGATGTTGCGCCTTCACTGCTTTCACGGCCTGCGCATTTTGTGTCTGCCGATTTTTGATGTGCTGCGCCTCGTCGAGCGCGACCGTGTCGAATTCCAGTCCGCGATATTTTTCCGCATCGCGCCGGATCAACGCGAAACTAGTCACGACAATGTCGCAGTTTGGAATTTCGCCAAAACGCGCGTGCCGATCCGGTCCGTGCAACGCCAAAATTTTCAACTGCGGCGTAAATTTTTTAACCTCGGCAACCCAATTGAAAACCAAGCTCGTCGGGCAAACGATTAGATGAGGCGCTGGGCGTTGGGCGTTGGGCACGAGGCCGGGATTTTGTTCGGGCGCGGCCTGATTCTGGATTCTGGATTCTGGATTCTGGATTCTGTTGAAAAACGCCAATGTTTGCAGTGTTTTTCCCAGCCCCATTTCATCCGCGAGAATGCCGCCGAAACCGTTGGCGCGCAAAAAATGCAGCCACGCGACGCCTTGTTTTTGATACGGGCGCAGCACATTTTCCAAATCGCCGAGCGGCGGACATTCCAGTTTCGCCTCGCCACTTTGCTTCGCCGCGCGCTCCCGCCACGCGGTCGGCGCTTGCACCTTCCAATCGCCGTGCTGCTTCAAAGTCGCCTCGAGAAAACCGGCCTGCGTGTTGCTGATGCGATAGCCCGACGCGTTTTGCTGCGGCGCGCAGTCGAGCAAAACTTCCTGCAACT
>JAMFSG010000086.1 GCA_026225155.1 Verrucomicrobiota bacterium | reverse complement strand
TTGGAGGCGAGGGTCGGAATCGAACCGACGAATGCAGCTTTTGCAGAGCCGTGCCTTACCACTTGGCTACCCCGCCATGGGGATGCAGAAGCTAAATTTCTTTTGCGTCGGAAGCAAGTTCAAGTTTTGCGCCAAACGGTTTATTTTTGAAAACCAAGTTCGTGGCGGCGATGCCAAAGTTCTTTCGGTTTGAAAATTCCAACCGGCGTGATGATGCCGGTGATGAGTTCGGCGGGCGTCACGTCGAAACCGGGATTGCGCGCGCCACTGGTGGGATTGGCCACGCGGATGTAGGCGCGTTGGGCAAGTTTTGAGTTTTGAGTTTTGAGTTTTGAGTTATCAATAATCCCCCACGCGCCGAGCACTTCGCTTTCGCCGCGTTCCTCGATCGGGATGTCGAAACCGCGTTTCAAATTCCAATCAATCGTCGAGAGCGGAATGGCGACGTAAAATGGAATTTTATGACGCGCGGCCAAAACCGCTTTCGTGTAAGTGCCGATTTTATTGGCGACTTCGCCGGTGCGACCGAGCGTGCGGTCGCTGCCGACGATGACCATGTCAATTTCTCCGCGTTGCATCAAATGGCCGGCGGCATTGTCGGCGATGATCTGATGCGAAATTTTTTGCTGCGCCAATTCCCAAGCCGTCAACGTTGCGCCTTGTGAACGCGGGCGCGTTTCGTCGCAGAAGACGTGAAATTTTTTGCCCTGCGACTGCGCGGCATACATCGGCGCGGTTGCGGTGCCGATGTCCACGAACGCGAGCCAGCCGGCGTTGCAGTGCGTCAAAATTTTCATGCCGTTGCGGATCAACTTCGCGCCGTGCTGGCCAATTTCTTCGCAATGACGCGCGTCTTCGTTTGCGAATTCTTCGGCGGCGGCGAGCGCGAGCGATTGTTTTTCGGCAACGGTTTCTCCGCGAGCCATTTCGCGCATAACATCATTCATCGCGTTCACGGGATCAACGGCGGTCGGGCGCGCATCGGCGAGCGTTTGATAAACGGTTTTGATATGCGAAGAAAATTTTTCCAAATCGCCGCCGCGAAAAGCCAGCGCGCCTTGCGCGAGTCCGTAAGCCGCCGTCGCGCCGATCGCGCCCGCGCCGCGCACGATCATGTCGGTGATGGCGGCGGCGGTTTCGCGGAAATTTTTCGTGCCGACGATTTTGAATTCGTGCGGGAGCAGCCGCTGTTCGATCAGGCGAACGGAATTTTTGGCGGTGTCAAAAGTGACGGTGCGGAAATGTTCGGTGCGTTGGCCGACGGTGACGTTCATAAAATTAGTTGGAGCGTTAGATCGTTGAATGGTTGCATCGGCAAGTATCGTGGACGGACGAAACGATTTAACGATTCACCATTCACGATGCAACGAACCTTCACCGCGGTTTGCTTTTCAACTGGCGGATTTTTGCCTTGAGTTCGTCATAGACTGGCTGCGCGCGCAGCGGTTTCAGGTCAGGATCTTTGGCAAGCCAGGTGAAATCGCGATAGCCGAGTTCGAGCGCTTTTTCCAGCGCGAGCACGGCGCGATCAAATTGCGCCAGCAGCGAATAACTGCACGCGAGATTGTAAAACACGAGCGGATTTTTCGGTTCCAGCCGCGCGAGACGTTCGTCCACTTGCAAGCCTTCGGGAAAACGACCGCGCTGAGTGTAGTGATCGCCAAGCAATTGCAACGCGTCCACATATTCGGGATCGCGGCGCACGAGTCCTTCCATGAACTCGATCTTCGTGTCCAGATCGCGCTGGGTGGCGCGATTCGGTTTTTTTCGATTGCTGCTTTTTAACGGCATACGACTTAAAGAATTTTTCCAAACTTCCATCGCAAGTCAAGGTTGTGTTGGCGCAGCAAAATAATTCTTCATCGCGTTATTGGCGCGGCTGCGTAAAATTTTCTCCAACATGAATTGTTTTGTCACCGGCGCTTCCGGTTTTGTCGGCTCGAATCTCGTGCACGAACTTGTCGCGCGCGGGCATCGCGTGAAAACATTGCTGCGTCCGGGCGCGGACGAACGCGGTTTGCGCGGCACGACTTTTGAACGCGTGTCCGGCGATTTGCTCGACAAAAAATTATTGGAACGTGAACTCGCCGGTTGCGACTGGTGTTTTCACGTCGCTGCGAGCTATCAACTTTGGATGCGCGATTACGCGCCGATGTATCAGAGCAATGTCGAAGGCACGCGCAATATTCTCGAAGCCGCAGGCAAAGCCGGTTGCCAGAAAATTGTCTATACGAGCACCGTCGGTTGCATCGGTTTGCCGAAAAATGAAAATGGAAAATTCACGCCGACGGACGAAACTTTTTTGTCCAGCGAAGCGCAGATGAGCAATCATTACAAGCGTTCGAAATGGCTGGCGGAACAAGTCGCGCTGGAACTTGCGCAAAAGGGCTTGCCGATTGTCATCGTGAATCCGTCCGCGCCGGTCGGGCCGGGCGATGTGAAACCGACGCCGACCGGGCAGGTGATCGTGGATTTTCTGAACCGCAAAATGCCGGCGTATCTCGACACCGGCTTGAATTGGGTTCACGTCCGCGACGTGGCGGTCGGGCACATTCTCGCGGCGGAAAAAGGAAAATTCGGTGAGCGTTATATTTTAGGTCACGCCGATGGGAATTGGACGATGCAAGCAACGCTCGCAGCGTTGCAGGAATTGACCGGCATTCCCGCGCCGAAAATGAAAGTGCCGTATTGGGTCGCGCTCGCAGCGGCGCATGTGGACGAAAAAATTTCCGCCATCACCGGCAAACCGCCAAAAGCGCCGCTCGCCGGCGTGCGCATGGCGAAATATAAAATGTGGTTCAATCCGGCAAAGGCCATCCGCGAACTCGGCCTGCCGCAAACGCCGCCGAAACAGGCTTTCGCCGACGCCATTGCGTGGTTTCGCGCAAATGGTTATTTAAAGAAATAAAACGCCGAATTTTTTTTGAAACCGCCCAATTGAAATTTAGGCGACAAAAAATTATCTGCCGAAATCAGTGGCCGATGATGACCACGTCTTTGCTCGGATCGCCGACGAGCGGTTGAAAGGAAATGATATTTCGGGCGTGGAGATAAATTCGGGATTCCGCATTTCGATCCCACTGATGCCAGTCTTCATACCGACCGTTGTTGTAGCGATACAAAAGATTGTCCAATTTGATGAAGCCTTCTTCTCGGGCCAAGGTTCCGGCAAAGTCGGATTCATTGAGCGTCGAGGTTCCGGTAAAAGTATAAGTCGGTTGCGATGACCCGAATGAAACCACGACTTGATACCAGTGACGGTCGGGCGAATTATCGTCACCCGCCGATGCGGCAACCGCCGTTGCGAGCAAGGTCAAACTGAAGAATAATGCTTTCAATAATTTCATAATTTTCCTTTGGGAGTTAATTTTTGGCTGCATGGTTCAACCATATTTTGCGTTTCAAATCCTGTCCAGCGCAAGTTGACCTGGAAAAATTTGATTGGCATTTGGGCGGATTTTTATTATTTAATCCGCACATGGGTTCCATTAAAAAACGCCGTAAGGCCAAAATCAACAAGCATAAACGTCGTAAAAAGCTGCGCTTGAATCGTCACAAGAAGCGCACCTGGCAGAAGTAATTCGGCCTGGCGATATCAATTCATCCGTTCGCGGCCGGTGCTTTTGGTGCCGTCCGCGAACGGTCTTTTTTAGGCGGCGCGGGAATTTTTCACCGATGAAATATCAGTTTGAAAAGCATTACACGCGCGACGAAGCTCAAGCTTTGGTGCCACAATTGCGTCAATGGCTTGAGCGCCTGAACCGGCTGCGCGAGGATTTGCAACGCTTTGAAAAGCGGCTTGGCGGCATGACGGATCAAGGCCACGACATCGGCGGCGAAACGGTGAATAATTGGATCCGAGCGCTGGCGGACATGCAGGCGATTTTGGCCGAATTTCAGCGCCGCGAAATTTTCATCAAAGATCTTTCCCGCGGGCTGATTGATTTTCCCGCTATCATCGGCGGTCGCGAAGTTTTTCTCTGCTGGGAATCGGACGAGGACACGGTGGAATTCTGGCACGATCTGGAAACCGGTTTCGGCGGCCGCGAGCGTTTGATTTAATCCACCTTTTGCACGCGTCCAGTGTGCTGCGGATTGGCCCGCCACATGGGCCACGGACTGCGTGCAAGCGGTGAGCCATTAATTAATTTTAGCGCGAATAGGTGAATTCCATCTTCCGCATAAATGATTCCGTTGGAATCAATATTGGGCGCGGAGGCGAGATTGGATCGCATCTGGAAATACCAGAGCGGCGGCCAGATGTCTTTGCCATTCCACCCGCCGATCATCAGATAAGGGATGGAGAAATAAATCTGCCCGCTCGCGACGGCGGCGGGCGAGATGTCCATCACCACATTGCATGGATGTTGCCAGCGCAATTTTCCCTCTTTGCTGATCGAGGCATGGAAACTATTGACTGCGAGATAAATGTTGCCATCCGCATCCAGCACCGGCGACGAGGCGCAAAAACCACCGGTATGCAAATGCCAGACTTCCGTGCCGTCCGGGTTGAGCGTGTAAAAATTTCCATCGGTGGATGTGAAATAAATAAGTCCACCGGTGCCGATGGCGGGTGAAGATTCGATCTCCGCGCCGGTCGTGAACTGCCATTTCAATTTTCCATCCGGCGTGAGCGCGTAAAATTTTTTATCATGGGAACCGAAATAAATGGTTCCGTCGGTCGCGATGGCGGGCGAGGCCACGATCAAATTGCTCGTGGCAAACTGCCATTTTAATTTTCCATCCGGTGTGAAGGCATAAAAATTTTTATTCCATGATCCGAAATAAACCGTGCCGTCGT
>JAMFSG010000085.1 GCA_026225155.1 Verrucomicrobiota bacterium | reverse complement strand
CGGCATTTCTTCGCGTTTGAACCGGCGGATTGCCGTTTTTGGATCGGCAACGTCAGTCGTGATAATTTCGGCATACTTGCCTTTCCATTGCGGATATTCGGCATTGAGAAAACGACAGATTTGCGCGGCATGACGTTTGGTGCAGGCAAACACAATGGCTTTGCGGAAGCCGTTGCTCTCGCGGGAATTTTCAATGCGGACAAATTCTTTTACTTGAAGCTGAATGCGATCCTCGAAGCTGATGAGCCGTTCCAAATCCGTCGGCGAATAATCTTCGCCCTCGAAATTGATGCCTTCCGTGCCGATGCGAGTTTTGGCGACATAAATGTCATACTCGGCAAGATGTTTGTCTTTAATGCCGTCGAGAATTCCGTAACTGAAAACCGGATTGCCCTGGTCGGTCAGCGGATTCCAGCAATCGAAAAATTCGTAAGTGTTGCGGATGAGTTTCTTTTCCGTGTCGGAAGCGAAAGCATATCGCCCGATGTCCGGCGTCGCGGTCAGGCCGATGTGAATGGCGTCGAAATGGAGCAGCGTGTGTTTGTAGCTGGAATAAATGGAGCGATGACATTCATCGGTGATGACCAAATCAAAATAGCCCGATGAAAAACCGCCCGCGCCGAGTTGCGACGTGATGGTCGGCAGCGTGCCGACGGTGATTTGTCCTTCGCGGCTGCGGCGTCCGCCGGTGAGCAGCACGGACGGGTAATCGTTCAAATAAATATCAAATGTCTCTTCTTTGGCTTGGCGGGCAAGTTCAATACGGTCGGCGAGAAATAAAACGCGCTGGACTCGTCCGGCTTGAAACAGCCGTTTTAACATCAGCGCGACGGTGAACGTCTTGCCGGTGCCGGTCGCCATTTCAACCAGCAGACGGCGTTTGCCGCTTTCAATTGCCGCGTCAACTTTTTCCAAACATTTTCGCTGATATTCGCGGACTTCGCGTTCGTCAGAACCGAAGCGAACTGTCTTTTCAATCGGAATTGTTTTAAGCGGGCAGCGTTGGTGACGGAGCGCGACGAGCCGCTCTAAATCAGCGCGTGTGAAAAAATTCTCCACGAGTCGCTCGGGATGGTTCTCATAATCCCAGAAGTAGATGACTTCGCCATTGCTGAGAAAAATGAAAGGTGCTTTTAGGCTGCGAGCATATTCCTCCGCCTGGACTTTGGCCGTCGTTGGGTCTTTGGAAAAACGCTTTGCCTCATTCACCGCGAGCGGACGGCCTCGTGAATCAAGCAAAAGATAATCGGCGCGACCATCGGCGGCAGGTTCCTCGGTGGCGACTTGATTGGCGTCCTCGATGTTCCACCCTGCCTCGCGCAATTTGCGATCAATCACAATCCGGCTGTCAGCTTCAGTTGGCATTCGTTGGATTGAAAAACAATGCGGCAAGTGTGCGCTGGAAATTTATCAGCGTCAACGCGATTGAACCAAAAGCCGTGGGTCAGTTTGACTAGCACCTTTCACTTGCACTATCATCAGGCGCGCATGATATAAATCGGATGCGCTGCCGTGTCGCCATCATCGAACTACGATGCCAAAAGAAAAAACTGTCGCCCGCACCACGGGACTTTCCGGTTACGCGCCGTTCCTCACGGCGGTGAAGAATCGCATCCGTGCTGCGCAGGTAAAAGCCACGCTCGCGGCGAACGCGGAACTCATCCACCTCTACTGGGACATCGGTTGCGCCATT
>JAMFSG010000084.1 GCA_026225155.1 Verrucomicrobiota bacterium | reverse complement strand
TTTTTGGATTACTCCAAAAATCTCATCAACGACAAAACGCTGAAACTGTTTTTCCAACTCGCGAAGGAATCGAATCTGCGCGGGAAAATTGATGCGATGTTCGCGGGCGAAAAAATCAACATCACGGAAAATCGCGCGGTGCTGCACATCGCGTTGCGCGCGCCGAAGAACGTGACGATTCTCGTGGATGGTAAAAATGTCGTGCCGGAAGTTCACGATGTGTTGAATAAAATGTCCGCGTTTTCGGATTGCATCCGTAGCGGGGCGTGGAAAGGTTTCACCGGCAAGCGCATCAAAAATATCGTCAACATCGGCATCGGCGGTTCCGATCTTGGGCCGGTGATGGCATACGAAGCATTGAAACATTACAGCCAGCGCGATCTGGTTTTTCGTTTCGTTTCGAATGTTGACGGCATTGATTTTGTTGAAGCCACGCATGATCTCGATCCGGCGGAAACGCTCTTCGTCATTTCGTCCAAAACTTTTACGACGCTCGAGACGATGACGAATGCGCAGAGCGCGCGCGACTGGTCGTTGAAAGGTTTGGGCGGCGATGTGAAAGCCGTTGCGAAACATTTTGTCGCGGTTTCGACGAATGCCGAAAAAGTTTCCGCGTTCGGCATTGATACCGCGAACATGTTCGGCTTTTGGGATTGGGTCGGCGGCCGTTATTCGATGGATTCCGCGATCGGCCTTTCGACGATGCTCGCGATCGGGCCGGAAAATTTCCGCAAACTGCTCGCCGGCTTCCACGAGATGGACGAACATTTCCGCACTGCGCCGTTTGAAAAAAATCTGCCGGTGCTGCTCGGTTTGTTAACGGTCTGGAATACGGAATTTTTCGGCGCGGAAACGCAGGCGGTTCTGCCTTACGAAAATTATCTGAAACGCTTTCCGGCTTACTTGCAGCAGCTCACGATGGAGAGCAACGGCAAGCACGTGACGCTCGACGGCAAGAAGGTGAATTACCAGACGTGCCCGATTTTTTGGGGCGAACCCGGCACGAACGGCCAGCATTCGTTCTATCAATTGATCCATCAAGGCACGCGTTTGATCCCGTGCGATTTCATCGCGTTCGCCAAAACGCTCACGCCGCTCGGCCGGCATCACGACATCTTGCTCGCGAATGTTTTTGCGCAGGCCGAGGCGCTCGCGTTCGGCAAAACGGCGGACGAAGTGAAGGCCGAAGGCGTGCCCGCCGCGCTCGTGCCGCACAAAGTTTTTGAAGGCAACCGTCCGTCGAACACGATTCTTGCGGACAAATTGACGCCGGAAATTCTCGGCAAACTGGTCGCGCTTTACGAGCACAGCGTGTTCACGCAAGGCGCGATCTGGAACATTGATTCGTTCGATCAATGGGGCGTGGAACTCGGCAAAGTTCTCGCGCAACGCATCGTGCCGGAACTCGAAAGCAAGGAAGCGCCGAAATTAAAACATGACAGCTCGACGAATAATTTGATCAAGCGTTATCGGAAAATGAAGGGGTTGTGAGCAAGTGAATGTTAGGCATAGTCTCGCGTTATGTGGCCAAAGCATTGGATTTCAGGTTTAGTCGATGTGCAGAGAGAACTGCGCAAATGGGAAGGTGCGGATTCGGTTGCACAAGGTTGGGTTTATTCTGTTTCTCATTCTCAATTGCTTATTCGTATTTATCGTCAGCAAGGAGCCGGAAGTCCAAGCCCTACCAGCTTGTATCTTTATCTAAAAGATTGTTATCGGGTTTCTTTCCATGATCTTTGGCGCGATGTTCATATTAAAATTGAGGAACGGCCCGGTAAATTTGATCCGGAATTTTTTATTAGTGATGGCGATAGATTGTTAGTGCATTGCGGTGTTCGTCCCTTTGCAGCAGAGTCATCAGAGTTTTTGAGATTTGAAAAACCAACTATATGATATATGATTCAAGTGCTTAACAAGTCACAAAAGCCAAATAGTTCGTCGCCTCATCAAAGACGACACGGTTGCGGAATTTAATTTAATTCGCCATCATCACCACACGAAAGGATTTCCATGAATTCATCCAGTCAAAAAGAACTACAACAGCGGAAAATCAAAACGCAAGCCGGCTTTCTCGCCGCGTTGGATCAAAGCGGCGGCAGCACGCCGAAAGCGCTGCTCGCTTACGGCATCAAAGACGGCGCGTGGAAGAACGACGATGAAATGTTCGCGCTGGTGCATCAGATGCGCGCGCGGATCATCACGACTCCCAGTTTCAGCGGCGACCGGATTCTCGGCTCGATTCTTTTTGAAGGCACGATGGATCGCGACATCGAAGGCCAGCCGAGCGCGGATTATCTTTGGAACGTCAAACGCGTCGTGCCGTTTCTGAAAGTGGACAACGGCCTCGCCGCTGCGGGCGATGGCGTGCAATTGATGAAACCGATGCCGGGTTTGCCCGCATTGCTCGCCAAGGCTGTCGCCAAAAATATTTTCGGCACCAAGATGCGTTCGGTTATCCAGCAGGCCAACGCTGCCGGTATCAAAGCGGTGGTGGCGCAACAATTTGAAGTAGCCGCGCAGATTCTCGCCGCCGGCCTGATGCCGATCATCGAGCCGGAAGTGGACATCCATTGCCCCGAAAAAGCCAAGGCCGAAGCGTTGCTCAAAGCCGCCATCAACGAAAAACTGGCCGCGTTGCCGGCCGGACAAGTGGTCATGCTCAAACTCACGTTGCCGGAGCAGGACGATTTTTACGCCGACCTCGTGAAACATCCGAAAGTTTTGAAAGTGGTCGCGTTGTCGGGCGGCTATTCGCGCGACGAAGCCGACGAACGTCTGCGCAAAAATCACGGTGTCGTCGCCAGTTTTTCGC
>JAMFSG010000083.1 GCA_026225155.1 Verrucomicrobiota bacterium | reverse complement strand
CGGAAAATCCGCCGCGAGCCGAAGCTTTACAACCGCGCCCGCCGCACGCTGGCCCGCTGGGAACGGGCCAAACGCGCCTGCCCGCCGCCGTTGCAGGAATGGAAAAAAATCCTGCGCGAGAATCCCATGCCTAAAGTGCTCCAGTTATTGACGCGTCCGGGCGAAGAAGGCAACCGACTGCGTTCCATTGCGCCATTTTGCGGCATCCTGACCGAACGGGAAGTCAAGGCGGTCTGGGCGCGTTATGACTAAAGCCGAGTTTGAAGACTTGTTGAACCGCGCCGGAAAAATCGCCCGCGACCGGGATTTTTTTCTCATTGGCAGCCAGGCGTTGCGCGGAATCTGCGCGGCCATTCCGAGAAGTTTTCCCAAAACCATCGAGGCCGACCTTTATCCGCGCCGCCACCCGCAAGCCTGGAGCCTGCTGCGGATGGAGCTGGGCAACCAATCGAAATTTTTCAAGCGGCACGGTTACTATTTGGATTGCACCGATCCCGGCATCGCCACGCTGCCCGACGGCTGGCTGGAACGATTAATTCCTTTTCGCACGCCCCGCACCGGCGGCGTGACGGCGTGGTGTCTGGAGCCGCACGATTTGTTTGTGGCCAAACTTGCGGCGTGGCGCGAGAAAGACCAACAATTTCTCCGCGCAATGCTGAAGCACAAATTTGTCAAACCTGCCATCGTGTTGAAGCGGATTGATGAACTGCCCGTTTCGCCAGCACAGCGAGCGGAATTGAAACGGCTGGTGGACGAACTTGTCACAGCGCAGCGCGGGCCAAGCAAAAAATCCCGCGACAAAAAATAATCATGCCTGCGCTGTTAAAAAAGATCAGCTTTGTCTGCCTGTTTGTTTTTGCCAGCATCATCGGCTGGTCGGCTTCCGTTTCAAAGGACGAGAAACCGACGATTCCTGCTGATTTTTATTATGAATTCAAACCGATTTCGCCAGATGAAAATGCCATTATCCTTTGGCGGCAGGCTACCGAAGCTCTTTCCATTCTGGACGACAAAGAAAAGCAGGCCATCAAATTTTGTTGGACGCCAGCAGATCGAGAGCCTTCAGACGATGATCTGAATGACTTGCGTTCCTGGTTAAAACGAAACAGGGAAACTTTGGAATTATTCAATGCCAGTTTGCAAAAGCCCAAAGCACAGTGGCCGGAACGTAATTTTCACAACACGCACCCTGAATTAAGCGGGCTGTCCCTAATGTTTCAAGCGCGGCTATTCGAAGCCGACCAATTGGCAGAACAAAATAAATTCACCGAAGCCGCCAAGTCATTGGAAAGCGATTTGAAATTAGCCCAGATGGGAATCGAAGGTGATGCTGCACTCATCCACTATCTTGTTGCTTGTCGCGTGCGGACAATGACTCAAGACGCCATTCTGCGTTTTGCTACTCGAAAACAAGTTCCGGTTTCGTTGTTGAAAGAATTGTTAAAAAACCTGCCCAGTCTCGATTTGGAAACCAACGCGTATGACCATGCTTTGCGGGTGGAATTCACTTACCAATACAATGACGCTCTTGATTTGAAAATGTTGGCCGAAAATCTGTCAAAAATGTCAGGCACCAACTCTGAATTATATTTAGGCTTTTATCCAGATGATTTGCAGCGTGCATTCAAAATATTGCTTGATCCATCGTTGGTGCCGCTCCACCCGAAGCCTTATGACGCCAACGCAGAAATTGAAAAGAGCATCCGTCATTATCGGATTTATCGAACCAATTCATTCGTTCCCTGGACCGAACGCAACGGCCAAGTGGAACTTGACCACGAAAATGATCACACGGATATGGTGCAGGATGTCGAACCATTACTTGAACTGCTAAAAAATGATTCTTTGCCTCTGAGCCGGCAAGCTGCCCAAAAAGCGCGTCTCACTTATTCAAAGATACAAAATCCCATCGGGCGGATTTTTGATACTTCTATTTTAAGTTTTGTTGCGAGCGATTTAAAAGTTTGCCAAGTGCGAACGGAACGCGAAGCGACGCGAACTTGCTTGGCATTGATTATTTTTGAAAGGTCGAAAGGAAAATTGCCTGCTACATTATCTGATTTGGTAAATGAAATGATT
>JAMFSG010000082.1 GCA_026225155.1 Verrucomicrobiota bacterium | reverse complement strand
TTTAATTCCACGTCGCCGGAAGAATTGATGTGCGGAATGACCTCGAGCGTGACGCCGACATTCTTGTAAGTGAACGTCGTGCTTTGTCCGCCGAGTTGCGCGCTCGTAAGCGAATTATCCGGCACCGGCACTTCCTGCCCGACAAACAGCGTGCCGGTTTCGTTGTTGCGGATGTTGAGCTGCGGATCGGCCAGCACCGTGGCGTTGACTGTGCGATGCAAAAATTGGACGAGAAAATCCATGCTGATGGAACCGGAAAGCACGCCGGAACGCAGCGACGTCAGCGCTTGGGCGATCGCGGTGGGCGACACCGGCGAGTTGACGGTCGTATTATTTCCAAAGCCTTTGGTATAATTGGCCGAAGCGTTGGCCATGATGGAATTATCCAGGTCATCGCCGGTGAATTCTTGCGCGCCGTTCGGCGAATACCGCACGCCAAGTTGATCCAGAAAATCGCTCGATACTTCCACGATCCGCGCATCAATCAAAACCTGGTCAGCGGGCGCGTCGAGGTCGTCAATCAATTTCAAGATTTGCGGGAAGAAATGGACGTTGGCGGAAATCAACAGTGCGTTGCTGCGTTCGTCCGCCACTGCGCGGACGCGGCCAACCAGATCGCTGACGGGACGGATCGTGCTGCGATCGCTGGACGAACGCGAACCGCCGGTGTTGTCCGGCTGGCCGCCGAGCCACGGATAATAACCTTCCAATTTGGTTTCCGACCGCAAGTCGAAATCTGCGCCCGACGCTGAACTTTGCGAATTTTGCTGCGATTGGTCTTGCGGATTGTTTTGGTTGTTTTGGTTTTGTTGCGGCGTTGAGTGCAACGGTGGCGAACCATTTTTTGCGAACAAAACATTGATCGCATTGGCCAACGTGTCGGCCTTGGCAAATCGCAATCCGACGTGCAACGTGCTTTCGCCCGCTTCCGATGGCTGATCTAATTGCTTGATGATGGCCTCGACGGCCTCCAGGTTTTCTTCCGAATTCGCCGTGACGATCAGCGCGTTGGAATAAGGCTCGCTCGTGATGCGGACTTTGCCGTAAAGCCGGCCAACGTCGCGGTCGGGCGTGGACGTATCGGAATCATCGCCGAAATAATCCCAGTAACTCCGCTGCTGCGTTTTTTTCAAAAATAGATCGTTCAACACATCTTCGATGTCAGACGCGCTCACAAATTTCATCGGGTAAATTTTCGGCGCCAGGCTGCCGTCATTGACCGGTTCATCCAATTCGGAAATGGTTTTACCGATGGCATCCATCTGCGCGGGCGGTGCCTGGATGATAACGGCATTGCGGCGGCGGTCGGCAACCACGGTCATTTTTTTCGAAGAGTTATTATTATTGTCCGATCCGCCAAAATTATAAATATACCGGGCCGTGACGCTGGAACTGTTATTAAGATCTTGCAACTGCTTCGCCACATCCTGCGCGTCGGCATTTTTGAGACTGAACGTTCGCATGATTTTTTCCTGCGATTCTTCCGTGTCGAGCGACGCGACAAATTCCTGGATGACCTTGAAATTGGCCGCGCTCGAAAGGATCAGCAACGCGTTTGATTGGTCGTCCGCCGAAATCTGCACCGAATCTTTCGCCGCGCCGCCGTTCTTTTGATACAGCGGCCCGATCTCCTTCACCAAATCTGCCGCCGACATATTTTTCAATGGCAACACGCGCACCGTCACATCGTCGGTTGTTTCCGTATCAAGCGCGGCGATGAGCCGGCTCGCGGCGCGGATGTTGTCGTTGTAATCCGTGATGATGATCTGGTTGATTTGGTCATCCACATAAACCGTGGCTTTGTCCGAAAGCACCGTGGTCAAACGATCTTTCAAATCCGCCGCTGGAATATGCTTGAGCGAAAAAACTTTCATCAACCGCTGGTTACCTTCGGGAACATTCGTGCTGCCGCTGTCCAGCAACTCGGGACTCATCTGCGGTTCTTTGCCTTGCGGCACGATCATGATGGAACTGTTAAATTCAATCGCCGTAAAACCTTCCAGCGCCAACGCGCGATAAACCAGATTGATCGCCTCGCGCGGCGGCATTTTTTTGGAACTGTTGATTGTCAACTGGCATTGCACCTGCGCGCTTTTGATGACGCTTTTACCCGTCGTCTGCGCCAGCCATTGCACGATCATGTCAATGTTCGCGCCTTGAAAACTCAACTGGATGTCATTTGTCGAGCCGGTTGAATTTGTTGAATCCAAAGCCTCGGACGGAATCCACGGGCCGGAACCTTTGCTTGAACCAGAGTTTGGCGGCGGCGAATTATTGTCCGAATTCATCGGCGGCATTGGCATTCCCGGCGGAAAGTGGATGACGCGCGACGGCATTTGCGCCTGCGTGTTCGCGGGCAAACCGCCAATCATCAGCGCGGCGAGCCAGCAAAAAATCGTCGCCAAAAATTGTCCGCCTTTATTGAATGTGAGTTTCATCGTTAGTGCCTCCTGGTTTGGATAAAAGACTTTCGCCGCCGTAACCCGAAAAAATCATCAACTCTTGTTGCTGTCCGTCCAGCTCCACCAAAACGCGGTTGATGTCGATGCGCAGCAATTTGATTTCGCCCAGCGAATCGCCCACTTTGACCAATCCCGTTTGCCCGCTCGGCGAACGCAAAAACGCCACGTCGCCCGCGATGCCCATCAACGCCATCGGCAGCGGGCGCATCACCGGCCCCAAAATCTCGCTGTCGGTGATCTTGCTGATCTCCGCCTGGATCGCCGGCGGCACGTCCTCGCGTTTGGCTTGCGGTTGAAATGGATTAAAACTTCTTGCTGCGTGCGCCATCACTGGAATGGGAACTGCATCCGCAATTTTCATTTCAGAATTTGTGCGGGCAACGACATTTGTTGCCGCCGCGACTGTTGAAAGATTTGTTCCTTTTTCAACCGGCTTTTGCGCGATAATAAAATTAGTTCCGCTGGCATTTGTTATTGAATGAGAAACAAGATTGGTTTCGGTTTTTACAATTTTTTCCAGTGAAATGGAGTTTGATCCATTTGTCATTGGCGACGGCGAGGAAATAGAATTGGTATTTGAAATTTTATTCGTATTAAGTGCAGATGAAATATTCGTTCCCGCCACAATCGGCTCGTTGTTGGTAGATTTGACCGCGTTGGCAATCGGCGCAGGATTTACACTGCGTCCATTTTCCGGCGCATTGTTTGTGCTGACCATCAGCGTCGGCAATACTGGGACGACAACGCCATGCAACGGATTCATCCGCAGAAAAATTCCCGCGAACTGATACAAAACCAGCGCCGCCAAAATCAGGCAAACGATTTTCAAAATGGGTTCCGCGCGTTCACGCATGAGGCACTCCTTTCCATTGGTCAAAATCCAAGATGATGATCGTCAAATTGATTTTGACTTGGCCGGGCTGGTTGTTGTTCGCGGTGAATTGAACCGAATCCACGATCAGCGGAAAACCGATGCGATCCAAGCTGCTCAAAAAAGTCAGCACAGCCGGAACCGCGCCCGTGCCTTCGAGCTGGACGGTTGCGAGTTGTTTGCCCGAAGTGTTCGCCGACGATTCGCGGATCGGACCGAGCGCGACGCCGCCGGTTTTGGCGTCGTTCTGGATCGCCGCGCTCGCGTCCGCCACGACCGAAGCTTTTTGCAACTTCGCCGGGTCGAGACGAAAATCATCCATCAATTTTTTCACGACCAAAATGCGGTCGGCGTAAGGCTGATTTTTCTGCCGCAAATCCTGCGCCTGAATCACGAACTGGCGATATTCCGTGCGCCGTTTTTCAAAAAACTGGCGGCCATAAAAAAGTGCGAGATAAACCACAATCCCGATGGCGGCGAATTTAAGAATGCGTTGGTCGCGTTCAGATAATCGGTTCATGCGGTTTAATTCGACTCCTTTCCTGCGGGCAAATTTTTTGCGCTATTTCCATTTTTGCCTGTTTCGTCCGCCGTCGGATTTTGCGCCACCGACGGCCATTGCGCGCCGGGCTTCCATTGCGCCGTCATCCGCACATTGACCTGCTGACCGAACGGCGCGGGCGTTTGTTCTTCGACCGTGACATTCGCGAACGCGCCGGACGCGATCAATTTGGAACGAAAATCCGAAACCTGCTG
>JAMFSG010000081.1 GCA_026225155.1 Verrucomicrobiota bacterium | reverse complement strand
ACTTTTTGGAACGGCTCGGTGTAAAAAGCATTTTCATGAAAACCGGCGACATTCCACGAATCAATGACGAGCAATTCTTCACAATTGAAATTTGCCGGAACGAGATGACGGTCACGGCCCCAGTCGGTGAATTGCGCGCCGTCGGCGTTGCGCAAAACGTAGGAATAATTTAGCGGCGTTTTGGCCGCATCGTCGTTCAGCGAAAGGGTGGTCTGCCAATGTTCACGATCAAAAAATTGCAGTGGAATTTCGCCGGCGAGATGATCTTTGCCGGCCAGCCAAAGCGATTGGCCGGGTTTGGTCGCGAAGCGAAGGCGGAACGTCAGGTTCATGTTATTAGTTACCAATATTTGCCCGCGTTCAAAATAGCACAAAAATGCGATGGCAATGCGCCGAATGATTTTTCGGCACGTGCATCAAAAAATGTTGGCGCGAAAAAACAACTTGCCAGTTCAAAAAATAAAATTGTCCGAACAACGATTTAAGCTTTCCGTTCCCAACGGAATTTTCGATCGGCTTCTTGAATCACCAAATCATTGATGCTCGCGAAACGGCGTTGCATGTAGCCAAGCGGATCAAATTCCCAAAGTTCGTTGCCGTAGGAACGAAACCATTGGCCGGAAACATCGTGCCATTCGTATTCAAAACGCACGGCCATGCGGTTGTTACGAAATCCCCAAAGTTCTTTTTTGAGGCGGTAATCCAATTCTTTGCTCCATTTGCGCCGGAGAAATTCGATGACTTGCGCGCGGCCGTTAATGAATTCGGTGCGGTTGCGCCACTCGGTATTTTCGGTGTAGGCGAGCGCGACGCGTTCAGGATCGCGCGTATTCCAGGCGTCTTCGGCGGCCTGGACTTTTTGCAGCGCGGTGGTTTCATCAAATGGCGGCAAGGGCGGGCGCGGATTTTGGCTCATATCGTTTCCACAATAAATCCATCCGGACGAAGTTCAACAAAGATTTGCGGCTTAAAATAAATTCGAGGCGCAAATCATTTTCGTTCGCTTGGCACGGGAACATTCTTTTGCCAAGCTTGGCCGTGGCAAAAATCAAATTCGGCACGGACGGCTGGCGCGCGGTCATCGCAGAAGATTTTACATTTGAAAATGTCGCACGCGTTGCGCAGGCCACGGCGGATTTTTGGAAATCAGAAATTAAAAATCCCCGGTCTGGAATTTTTCAACGTGAAGCCAAGGTCGTTGTCGGCTATGACCGCCGTTTTTTATCCGATCATTTTGCGCGGACAACTGCGGAAATTTTTGCCGGAAATAGTTTTCAAGTCATCCTCGCGCCGGAACCCACGCCGACGCCGACGGTTTCTTTGGCGGTCAAAAATTTACGCGCGGTCGGCGGCGTGATGATCACGGCCAGCCACAATCCGCCAATCTTCAACGGTTTTAAACTTAAGTCCAATTTTGGCGGATCGAGCGACACGGAAACGTGCAAAGCAGTTGAAAGTTTTTTGGACAAAAATCCTGTGCGCCGTGCTACTGGGAGCGACGGCATCCTTGCCGGCAAGTTGCATTTTGCGACCAAACCCGCCGGCAAGATGCCGGCGCTCCCGGGGCAGATCAAAATTCATGACATCCGCCCGGCGCATTTTGCCACCATCAAAAAACTCGTGGATTTTAAGCTCATCGCGAAATCAAAATTGCGCGTCGCGCACGATGCGTTGTTTGGCGTCGGTGCAGGAGTTTTTGAGACGCTGCTTGCAAAAACTTCGTGCCAAGTCACGACGCTTAACGGCGTGCACGACGTGATGTTCGGTGGCATTTGCCCGGAACCGGCGTCGAAAAATTACGTTCTGAGCGGCGCGCAATTGCGGCGCAATCCGCACGATATTTGCCTCGTGACGGATGGCGATGCGGACCGCATCGGCGCGATGGATGGCCGCGGTAACCCAATGACCAACCAGCAAGTGATTGCGTTGCTGTTGCATCATCTGGTGCGCAATCGCGGCGGGCGCGGCACGGTCACAAAAACTTTCAACACGACGGCGATGGTGGACAAAATGTGCGCGGCGTGGAATTTGCCGCTCACGGAAGTCGGCATCGGTTTCCGTTTCATCGCGCCGGAATTAATGAAGCCGGGCGCATTATTCGGCGCAGAAGAAAGCGGCTCGGTCGGTTTTGCGAATCACATTCCCGAACGCGATGGAATCGCCGCCGGACTTTTCCTCTTGGAAATGCTGGCGATGGAGAAAATTCCCGTGAACAAAATCTGGGCGAGACTGGAAAAAGAATTTGGTCCGCATCGTTACGCCCGGTTAGACGCACATTATCCGTTGGAGAAGTGCGCCGCGCTGATGGAATTTTTAAAAGCGAATCCGCCAAAAAAACTGTTGCGTTCGCCGCTCGCAAAAGTGGACACGCGTGACGGTGTGAAATATATCGCGGAAGATTCGACGTGGCTGATGCTGCGCGGCTCCGGCACGGAACCGGTGCTGCGGATTTACGCCGAGGCGAAGTCAGCTGCCGACGTGCAAAAACTTTTGAAGCTTGGCGAGTCGTGGTTGCGCCATTAAATTGCCGCCATGATCAATCACGGTATTCTCAATCCGCAAATCCTCTCGCTGCTGGCGCGCGTGCGCCACACGAACGCGCTGGTCATCGCTGACCGCGGTTTCCCGTTCTGGCCGCAGATTGAAACGGTGGATATTTCCATCGTGGATGATTTGCCGACGGTGCTGCACCTCATCGCCGCCGTGCGGGCAAATCATAATTTCACGCAGGCATATCAGGCCGGGGAATTTTTGAAAAATAATTCCGCCTCCGTCCGCCAAAAATTTGCCGCGGCTTTGAAAGGCGTGCCGACGATTTTTGAACCGCATGTCGAATTCAAAAAACGCGTGCCGCACGCCATCGGCCTGATCCGCACCGGCGACACGACACAATATGCGAATACGATTTTGATTTCGGGCTAACCGGTTTATTGGCGACGAAACAATAGAAAACTTCCGCCAAAAATAACGCGAATCGCCGCCGGTTTCGTGGTTCAAACCAAAAATTAGCCCTTCCAAAGCAGGCGCCAATTTTCAGCCGCGCCGCGCATTGCCAAATTCTTTTCCTCTGGCATTCTTCCGGCATGAAACTGTTTCTGGCGATCGTTTTGTTTTTGTCCGCACTGTTGAGTTCCGTGCACGCGCAGCAGGAGGCGGATGATAAATACGTCACCATTTACACGCTGATCCAGCAGGGCGACACGCTGGTGGACAACGGCCAGCCGCAAGATGCGTTGCCGGTTTATCAGGACGCGCAGACGCGGCTGCACAAATTTCAATTGCTGTTTCCCGGTTGGGATACGGACATCGTCAATTACCGGCTGAACGATTTGGCGGACAAGATCACGAAGTTGCAGCTGCAATTTCCGGCAAAAAAAATTGTGACGCCCGATACGGCACCGGTTGAAACTGCCGTGAAAGTAGATCCGCAGGTGACGCTGTTGCAGACGCAATTGCAGGCGGCGCAGGATGAAAATTCGCGGTTGCAGGCGAAGTTGAAGGAAGCGCTCGCCACGCAGCCGGCCATGATTGACGCGGGCGCGCTGGTGAACGCGCAGGACCAGATCCGTTCGCTGATGAAGGAAAATGATTTGCTGAAAGCCAGCGAAACAACTGAGGTAAAAGCTGCACCGGTAAAAAGTTCCGACGACAAGGAAGTCTCGCATTTGCGCCAGCAACTATCCGAAGCCGCAAAAAAACTGTCGGACGAACATGTGCGCGCAGAAAATCTGGTGCAGGAAAATACCGCCTTGCAGCGCAATCTTGCGCGTTCCGGCAGCCTGGATGCCAATTCGCTGGAAATGTTGCGCGATGAAAACGGCCGGTTGAAATCGCAATTGACGGCATTGCAGGCGGCGGTGAACGATGCGGGCGCGGCGAATGAATTGTCCGGCAAGCTGACAGTCGCACACGCGCAAGTCGCCGCGTTGCAATCGGCCAATGCATTGGCGGCGTTGGAAAAAACCGCGCTTGAAAACAAGGTCAAAAATTTATCGTCCCAACTCGCGGACAGTGCGGCCAATGCCCAGGCGCGCATCCACGATCTGACGGATGAGCGGAACGATCTGGTGCAAAAACTTGATTCGGCGAAGGTGAAAAATTCCCCGGTCAAAGTCGGTGACGCCGCCGCCCAGATCACCGCGCTGAACAATGAAGTGAACGTGCTCCGTTCGCGCGTGGAGGTGGACGAATCGAAGCCGGTTCCGTATTCGGACGAGGAACTCGCCTTATTCCGGCAGGACACGAATCCCGAACCGATCCGCAAATCCATCGCGCAATTGCCCGCCGGCACGGCCGAGTTGGTGGCCTCGGCGCAACAGCATTTTTCTCGGAACGAATTTGACCAGGCGGATGCGGACTATCAGAAAATTTTGCAACGCGACCAGAATAACGGTTTGACGCTGGCAAATCTGGCGGCGATTGAAATGCAGGAAAACAAACTGGCCGACGCGGAAAAACATATCAAGGCCGCGCTCGCGCAAAGTCCGGACGACGCTTACAACCTGGCGATGCTCGGCAAAATAAAATTTACGCAGGGCAAATATGACGAGGCGCTGGATGCCTTGAGCCGTTCGGCCAAATTGGATCCGCAAAATCCGGAAACGCAGAATTATCTCGGCGTAAGTTTCAGCCACAAAGGTTTGCGCGTGCAGGCGGAAACGGCCTTGCGCAAGGCGATCCAGATTGACCCGAATTACGCGCCCGCGCACAACAACATCGCCGTGATTTATTTGAGCCAGAATCCACCGCTGCCGCAGCTGGCGCGCTGGCATTATGAAAAGGCGCGGACCGCCGGCGAACCGCGCAATCTTGATCTGGAAAAGATGCTCGCGGACAAAGGCGCGCCGGTTTCAGCCGCACAATAATTCCAATGGCGGGGGAGACTCCGTCGAACCCTGACTTCATTTTTGCTGTTTAAAATTTGGGCTCGCCGGAGTCTCGGCCCACCAGGTTATTTTTTATGCGTCAGGCTTTTCACGAAATTGTCATCGCGACGCGCGGCCGCGGATTGACGGATTTTACGCGCGAAGTTGAAAAATGGATTGCCGCCAATAAATTTCGCGATGGCTTGCTCACGTTGCACCTGCGTCATACTTCGGCGTCGCTATTGATCCAAGAAAATGCCGATCCTGATGTGCGCCGCGATCTGGACGCTTTTTTTGCGCGACTCGTGCGCGATGGCGATCCGTTGTTTATTCACACCGCTGAAGGTGGCGATGATATGCCGGCGCACATCCGCACGGCGTTGACGGCGGTGAATCTTTCCATGCCCGTTCACGCCGGCGAACTCGCGCTCGGAACGTGGCAGGGCATTTATTTATGGGAACATCGCACGCATCCGCATTCGCGCCGCGTGGCCGTGCATTTCATCGGTGAATGAGACTTAATTAAGTTTATTAAGTTTCATAAGAAACTTGCTTTTTGGCCGGCTGAAAATTTAAGCTGCTGGCACACCGATAAAATAAAATCTGATTTAATTCCATTTTACGATGAGCATAAAACTTTCCGTATTCAACGGTTCGCTTCCGAAAATCGGCATTCGTCCGACGATTGACGGACGGCTCGGCGGCGTGCGCGAGTCGCTCGAAAAACAGACGCTGGACATGGCGAAAGCCGCCGCGAAATTGATTTCGTCCACCTTGCGTTATCCGAACGGCAAACAGGTCGAATGCGTCATTGCCGATACTTGCATCGGCGGTGTGGCAGAAGCTTCGGCGTGCGCAGAAAAATTTGCGCGCGAAAATGTCGGCGTCTCGCTCACCGTCACGCCGCGCTGGTGCTACGGCAGCGAGACGATGGACATGAACCCGACGATTCCCAAAGCCGTCTGGGGTTTTAACGGCACCGAGCGTCCTGGCGCGGTTTATCTCGCGGCTGTGCTTGCGGGTCACACCCAAAAAGGCATTCCGGCGTTCAGCATTTACGGACACGACGTGCAGGATGGCCGCGACAAATCCATTCCCGCCGACGTGCAGGAAAAAATTCTACGCTTCGCGCGCGCCGGTCTCGCGGTCGCGTTGCTGCGCGGCAAATCGTATCTCGGCATGGGCGGCGTTTCGATGGGCATCGCCGGTTCAATCGTGGATCAGCCGTTCTTCGAGGATTATTTGGGAATGCGCGTCGAGACGATTGACATGACTGAATTTCTGCGCCGCATAGACAAAGGGATTTTTGACCAAGCCGAATACAAAAAAGCACTCGCGTGGGTGAAAGAAAATTGTCCTGAAGGCAAAGATTACAATTCGCCGAAAACCAAACGCTCGCGCAAACAACTCAACAGCGAATGGGAAAAGTCCATCAAGATGTCGCTGATTGCGCGCGACTTGATGGTCGGCAATCCGAAGCTCGCCGAAATGGGTTTTGGCGAGGAAGCACACGGACACTACGCCATCGCGTCCGGTTTTCAAGGCCAGCGCCAATGGACAGATTACCAACCGAACGGCGATTTTCTCGAAGCGATCTTGAACACGTCGTTCGATTGGAACGGCATTCGCGCGCCGTATATTGTCGCGACGGAAAACGATTGTCTCAACGGCGCTTCGATGCTGTTCGGTCATCTGCTCACGAACACCGCGCAGATTTTTGCGGACGTGCGCACCTATTGGAGTCCCGAAGCCGTGAAACGCGTTTCGGGTCACACGCTCGACGGCCTCGCGCAAAACGGAATTTTGCATCTCATCAATTCCGGTCCGGCAACTTTGGACGGCACCGGCCAGCAAGAAATTGACGGCCAGCCTGCGCTGAAACCGTTCTGGGAAATCTCCAAGGACGAGGCGAAAAAATGTCTCGGCGCGACGACATGGCATCCGAGCATCACGGAATATTTTCCGGGCGGCGGCTGGTCCACGCGTTTTCTCACGCGCGGCGGAATGCCCGTGACGATGTGTCGCTTGAATCTCGTCAAAGGTCTCGGACCTGCGCTGCAAATCGCCGAAGGCTACACGGTGGATTTGCCGGAAAATGTCCACGACATTTTGGATCAACGCACGAATCCGACGTGGCCGACCACTTGGTTCGCTCCAAATTTGACGGGGCAGGGCGCGTTCCGCGATGTTTATACGGTGATGAATAATTGGGGCGCAAATCACGGCGCGATTTCCTATGGCCACATCGGCGCGGACTTGATTTCACTCGCGTCGCTGCTGCGCATTCCGGTCTATATGCACAATGTGTTGGCGGAAAAAGTTTTCCGTCCGAGCGCGTGGGCGGCGTTTGGCACGGCAGATTTGGAAGGCGCGGATTATCGCGCTTGCAAGAATTTCGGCGCGCTTTACGCTTGAACCGTGTTTGGGTGGTTGATCAAAAAGATTTTCAAAGCGGCAATCGTTTTCATCTTAGTGATGATGGCGATTGCCGTTCTCGCTTATTACAATCCGGAGAAATTCATCTGCGTGGACAGCGGCAAAAATATTTCCGCCGACGTGATTGTCATTCTCGGCGGCGGCTCGCATGAACGCCCATTGCGCGCGGCGGAACTTTTTAAACAACACGCCGCGCCACGCATCATCATCACCGGTGAAGGCGACGACGAAATTAACCGCGAGCTTTTGATTGCCAATGGCGTTCCGGCAAGTGTGATCGAAATCGAAAATAAATCCACGACGACACAGGAGAATGCAAAGTTCACCATCAAATTGTTGCGCGCAGAAAAAATCCGCAGCGGAATTTTGGTCACGTCGTGGTATCACTCGCGCCGCGCATTAAAAACCTTCGCGCATTACGCGCCGGAAATTGAATTTTATTCGCGCCCATCGTATTTCGCCTACGCCACTGACGAATGGAAAAAACTCGGCATCAACAAGCGAATGCGACTGGAATTTTTGAAATTGCCCGGCTACTGGATTCGATATGGCGTAAATCCTTTTTGAAATAACTTGCCCTGCGTAAATAAGGCAGGCATATTGACCAACCTTGATCGCGGGGTGGAGCAGCCCGGTAGCTCGTCAGGCTCATAACCTGAAGGTCCTAGGTTCAAATCCTAGCCCCGCAACCAATTTTCCGGCCACGAATTTACGTTCGTGGCTTTTTTATTTGGATTTCCCCTGCCAACAGCATTTGCACGTTTCCGGATGTCCGCTACACTGCGCGGCTCCGGTATGATTGATCCGCGCGTTGAAGAAATCCGACAGCTCCTGCCCCAGGCCATGTTGCCCGATTGGGTGCGGCTCGGCGGCAAGATGGTCCGGCTTTTGCGCGACAAACTTCATCCGCAAACGCATGACGCCGTTTTGAATCGCCTGTTGACGCAAGTTCGCGCGTCGGTCGCGTTGCGCGAGGAACGGCGGTTGCAGTTGCCAAAAATAAATTATCCGCGCGACTTGCCGATCACCGCGCGCAAGGACGACATCGTCGCCGCCATTCACGCGAATCAAGTCGTCGTCATCGCAGGCGAAACCGGTTCGGGCAAGACGACGCAAATTCCCAAGATGTGTCTCGAAGCCGGTTTGGGCATCGAGGCGAAAATCGGTTGCACCCAGCCGCGTCGCGTCGCCGCGCTTTCCATCTCGCGCCGCATCGCGGAAGAGTTGAATGTGAACTGGGGCCGCGAAGTCGGTTGCACGATCCGTTTCGATGATCGCAGCAGCGAGCGCACTTATATCAAATTGATGACCGACGGCATTTTGCTCGCCGAAACGCAGGGCGATCCGATGTTGTCCGAATACAATTGCATCATCATTGACGAAGCGCATGAACGCAGTCTGAACATTGATTTTCTGCTCGGTTATCTCAAGGGTTTGCTCGCGAAACGCAACGACCTGAAACTCATCATCACTTCGGCGACGATTGATACGCAGACTTTTTCCAAAGCGTTCAACGACGCGCCGATCATCGAAGTTTCCGGGCGATTATTTCCGGTGGAAGTAATTTACGCGCCGTTCGATGAAGATTCCGAAGAGCGCGGCGATTTCACTTATGTGGACGCCGCCGTGCGTGCGGCAGAAACCGCGCTGTGCGAACCGGGCAACGGCGACATCTTGATTTTCATGCCGGGCGAACGCGACATCCGCGAGACGAGCGATCTGCTCGAAGGTCGTTTCGGGCGCGAGGCGGAAATCATTCCGTTGTTCGGTTTGTTGAACGCGGCGGATCAGCAACGCGTTTTTGCGCCATTGAACCGGCGGAAAATTGTCGTCGCCACGAACATCGCGGAAACGTCGCTGACGATTCCCGGCATCCGTTACGTCATTGATTCCGGCCTCGCGCGCATCAGCCGTTACAATCCGCGCACGCGCACGAAGCGTTTGCCGGTCGAACCGATTTCGCAAAGCAGTGCGAACCAACGCAAAGGCCGCAGCGGTCGCGTGCAAGACGGCGTGTGCATCCGGCTTTATTCCGAAGAAGATTTCAACGAACGTCCGCCTTACACGCAGCCAGAAATTCAGCGCGCGAATCTCGCTGAAGTCATTTTGCGCATGAAGGCATATCGCCTCGGCGACATCGAAACATTTCCGTTTGTAAATCCGCCGCCGCCATCCGCGATTCAAGGCGGTTATTTGTTGTTGCAAGAACTTGGCGCGCTCGACGACGCGCGCGAACTCACGCAACTCGGCCACGATCTTTCGCGGCTGCCGATTGACCCGACGCTTGGTCGGATGTTGTTGCAATCGCAGCACGAACACGCCGGACGCGAACTTTTAATTATCGCCGCCGGGTTGAGTATTCAAGATCCGCGCGAACGTCCGCTCGACAAAAAAGAAGCCGCTGCTGCTGCGCATAAAAGATTCACCGATCCGAAATCTGATTTTCTTTCGCTGCTAAAAATTTGGGACGCAGTGCATGATCAATGGGAGAAACTGCGCTCGCAAGGCCAGCGGCGGAAATTTTGCAAGGCGAATTTTCTCTCTTATTTGCGGATGCGCGAGTGGCAGGATTTGCACGCGCAATTGCACGGCGCGCTGGAAGATTTGGGTCGCTTCAAATTGAACGAGAGCAACGCCGATTACGCCGCGATTCATCGCTCGATTCTCACCGGCTTGCTAGGTCACATCGCGTTGCGCAAAGAACGTAATCTGTATCAAGGCGTCGGCAACCGTCAGGTCGCGGTGTTTCCCGGATCGGCATTATTTGATCGCAATGAACGATCAGTAAAACCAATCGCGCCGACAAAAAATCAACCAGCGGCAAAACCAGTTTCTACGCAACAACCGCAGTGGTTAATGGCCGGTGAAATTGTCGAGACGTCGCAGCTTTTTGCCCGCACGGTCGCGGGCATTGATCCGCTGTGGATCGTTCAGCTCGCGCCGCATCTTTGCAAAACGACGCACCAAAATCCGCATTGGAGCGGCGCGGCGGGAAATGTTTTAGTTGAAGAGCGCACAACGCTTTACGGACTAGAAGTTAGCAAAACCAAAGTCGCTTACGGTAATATCAATCCGGCGGAAGCGACGAAAATTTTTATTCGCTCCGCGCTGGTTGAAGATGACTTGTTGCCGACGCGTCGAAAACAAACGGACGACGAGAATGATGATGACGAGACGCGCGTTTTCCGTTCCGCCGGAAAACCACCGCTGCCGCCGCAGTATTCTTTTCTCGAACATAATCGGCAAGTGCGTCAAAAAATTGAAACGTGGCAGACGCGCGTTCGCCGCCATGACCTCGCGAATCTCGATCAATCACTTTTTGATTTTTATGCGAAACGGTTGCCGAAGGTTTCATCCGTCCACGAATTGAACCGGCTCATCCGCGATTGCGGCGGACCGGATTTTTTGTGCGCGAAGGAATCTGATTTGATCGGCGAAAAGGAATTGAGTTTCAACGCCGAAGCATTTCCGGACGCTGTGCCGCTTGGCGGTCAACCGGTTGCGTTGACTTATGCTTACACGCCTGGCGAAGAACAAGATGGCGTGACGGTGAAACTCGGTTTCAGTCTTGCGCAAACTGTTTCGCAGGCGAGCGTTGAATGGGCGATTCCCGGATTACGCGAAGGTTTTGTCAATGAGCTGCTGCGCTCATTGCCAAAAAGTTTGCGGCGCGAATTGATGCCATTTCCGCCGAAGGTCGAAGAAATCTTGCGCGACTTCCAACCGACCGGCGATTCATTGTCACACGATTTGGCAAATTTTATTCGCCTACGTTTTGGCGTCGAGATTTCCGCAGACGCGCTGGCGACCGATGCCGTTCCCGCGCATTTTCGGCCGCGCATTGAAGTCATCGGCCACGACCAAAAATCACTTGGCAGCAGTCGTGATCTTGGTCAGCTCCGCCAAAAATTGGAGCAGACGAAAATCAAACCGGCGCCGGATAATTCGGCATGGACCCGCGTTGCGCAACAATGGGAACAATTTGGTTTGACCGCGTGGACATTCGGCGATTTGCCGGAACGAATTACCGTGAGTGAAAAAGAATCCGTGCCGGTTTATGCGTGGCCCGGTTTGCAGGCCGATGACAATGTCGTGAACCTACAATTGTTCCGCAGCGCGGAGCTGGCGCGCATCGCGACGCTCGGTGGCATTCAAAAATTGGTGGAACTCGCGTTGCAAAAAGATTTCGCGTGGCTGCAAAAAGATTTGCGCGACCTCGCGCGCATCCATGCGCTCGCCGCTGATCTGGGTTCGCCGGAAGAATTGCAGGCAACTGCGTTTGAAAATTTGAAGCGCCACATTTTGCCGACGGAAGTTTTCCCTGCATTGGCGGAACTGAATTTTCGCAACGCCGTCGAAAAGACCCGCGGGCAAATTTCCGGCTTGGCGGCGCAATTGGTTGACCGCGTTGGCGTCATCTTGAAACAGCGGCAGGAAATCCAGAAGCGTTGCGGAGCGGCGACCATTTTGCCCGCCGCCAAGCCGCAAAGGATTTTTGATCTGAGCCAATTGAACATCGCAGCCGCGAAAGGCGTGGTAAAACCGGCGAATGTCTGGGCGGAAGAACTGGCCGCGTTGCTGCCCGAAAACTTTCTGGCTTCAATTTCTTTTGCCCAGCTCGCGCATCTTCCGCGTTATTTGAAGGCGTTGTCCACGCGTATGGAGCGGGCAAAATTGAATCCGGCGAAAGATAAGGACCGCGCCCAGCAACTTGCGCCTTACTTGGCTGCATTGCAAAAATTTAAAGTGAATCCGCCAAAATCGGTCACAGCGCAACGACGGTTGGAGGATTTTCATTGGATGGTCGAAGAATTCAAAGTCTCTCTTTTTGCGCAGGAACTTGGCACGGCCATTCCGGTTTCACCTCAACGGCTTGAGCAAGCCTTTGTTTTGGTCAAAGGAGAATTGGGCGGATAATTTCCCTCCGCTTAAAGATTGATGGCCGCCGGCGGATTTGTTTTTTCCCGCTGTCTGGAAAATTTCATCCGCCAATCATTGGGCGAAATTCCCATCCGTTGCTTGAATTGTTTGGACAGGTGGGAAGCGGATTCAAACCCAAGGATATCGGCGATTTCTTTGACGGACTTGGCGGTATTGACGAGCAGTTCCTGCGCTTTTT
>JAMFSG010000080.1 GCA_026225155.1 Verrucomicrobiota bacterium | reverse complement strand
CGTGCCCCGGAAATTCAAAGTTTGGAAATTTTAGGGTGATTGTCTTTGAGCTATCATTGACAAGAAATATTGTTTCTTTGAATGTTTTACCATCCGCCTGTTTCTCGATTGTAGAAAATGCGCTCCAGTCAGCGCCCGCAGCTCGTGATGCAAAGAATAATAGAATTGATACAACTGCGATATTTAAGATGTAGCGATTCATAATTATTTGAATGCAATAGGCTTAACTTGTAGATAGGCCATAGCTTTGTGGCTCGTCTTGTTTTACGATTTCGAATTTATTCTGGGCATTCTCCCTTGTCCAGAATGGTTTTATTTTCAATGCTTCAATCCCGCAATCGCTTCCTTCATTTCCGCGAGGTGCGTGTCGGGATTTTTTGAGTCGGTGACGTGGACGATTTTTCCGTCGAGGCCGATAAGAAAGCTGACGCGTTTGGCCATGTCTTTGCCATCCATGCGCACGCCGTAAATATCCGCGAGCTTGCCGTCCGTGTCGGCGATCAAAGTGAAATTTAATTTATATTTTGCGATGAATTGCAGATGGCTGTCGGCGGAATCAAAACTGACACCGATGATCTCAACATTGTTCGTGGCGAAATCTTCAAAGCCGTCGCGAAAACTGCACGCTTCCTTCGTGCAGCCGCCGGTGAAATCTTTTGGGTAAAAATAAAGCAGCACGATTTTTTTGCCGGTAAAATCCGCGAGGCTGACGGTTTTGCCATTTTGATCCTGACCGGAAAATGCGGGCGCGATGTCGCCAGCTTTTGGTGTTTCAGCAAAAACTGGCAAAGCGGCGAGGAGCAGCGAGAACAACAATAATTTAATTTTCATTTCAGTTAAGATGCTTTTGAACGTCAAAGGTTTCACGATTTAATTTAGAGTGCCAATGGTAGGGACATCGCGCTGCGATGTCCCCGTCGCCGAGCGCAGCGTCAGACGACGGAATCGAATGTGGTTGCGTGAACGCCTGGCAAGTCCGTTGCGCCGCAACCCGGCGCGGACGGCGCAGCGCGCCATCCCTACCAAATTTGGACGGAGCGGCAACTCTGCCCTGCCATTATTTTAATTTTCCAACAAACTTGGCAAAGCCTTCGGCTTGCGCTTTCAGGCGTTCGAGCAATTCGGCGTCTTTGATTTTGCCCGATGCGTCGAGCAAGTTATTGATTTGCGGCATGAAAACGCGTTCGGGAAAAAGATGCGCGTTGCGATATGCGAAAATCGCCGAGAGCTGTTCGATCGGACGCAACGCGCCCCACATTCCCGCCGCCACGCCGGTGAAACAAACAGGTTTGCGCTCGAAGCTTTCGGGAAATTTCAGCATATCAATGAAATATTTCAGCACGCCGGGCACGCTGCCGTTGTATTCCGGCGTGACGACGTGCAAGCCGCTGGATTGCAAAACGGTTTCCGCGAACGGCTGGAATGATTTCGGTTTTTCCGCGTAAGAAGTCGGCGAGAAAATTTCCGGCGGCAGTTTGGCGAGGTCAAGAACGTTGATCGGAACTTTTAGCGTCGCGTAAATTTCTTCAATTTGCGTCGCGACTTTGCGCGTGTTGCTGCCCGGACGATTCGTGCCGACGATTAAAGTAATCATGGCGGCAATCTAGTTTGCGCCACGCGTTTGGCAAATCTTAACTGCGCGGGCGCGGCGTGCGGCGAAATTGATTTTGGATCAACAACCACCAGACCATCCAGAACGCTTCCATGACGATGTCGCGCGACAATTTGGAAGTGCCGTTGACGCGGTCGGTGAAAGTGATCGGCACTTCGGCGACGTTGAATCCTTCGCGCCAGAGCCGATGCGTCATCTCAATTTGAAAACTATAACCATTGGATTTCACGGCATCGAGTTCGATGGCTTGCAAGGCTTGACGGCGAAAACATTTGTAACCGCCGGTCGGATCGGTGAACGGCATACCGGTGATGATCCAAACATAAATGCCCGCGCAACGGCTCAAGAGCAAACGCTTGAGCGGCCAGTTCAAAACGCGCACGCCGCCAGTGTAACGTGATCCGAGCACGAGATCATTTTTCTGCGCGGCTTTGAGAAAATTTGGGATTTCGTCCGGATCGTGCGAAAAATCGCAATCCATCTCGAAGATGAATTCGTAATTTTTTTCCAGCGCCCATTTGAAACCGGCGATGTAGGCGCGACCGAGTCCGTTTTTTTCCGTGCGATGCAGGACGTGGATCTGCGAATTTTTGGCGGCAAATTCGTCCGCGATTTTGCCCGTGCCATCGGGCGAATTATCATCTACGACGAGCACGTCCACTTTGGCCGGCAACGACAAAAGTTTTTCCAGCATGCGCGGGAGATTGTCCCGTTCATTGTCAGTTGGCACGATGATGAGCGTTTCGTTCATGAATGCGGCGCGCAAATTGTTAAGGAAAATAGACACGAAAAACAAGCGGACAGTTCAAACGTCGCGAAAACTTTCATTGCCAGCCGAAATCATTGACCATAATTTTGCCGCAAAAATGTTTGCTTCGCTGATCTCCGATTTCCTGAACATTGATTATTTAATCCATAATCCATGGTGGCTGCTGGCGTTTTTATTTCAACTATGGATGTTCATTGATGCCGTGCGCCGGTCGGAATGGTTTTGGGCGGTCTTTATTTTTATCGGCTTCGGCGTGTCGGCGATTTTGTATTTTTTCATCGTTTATCGCGGGGCGGCGGCAGCGTCGGGCGCAACGGGATTTGAATTGCCCGGCGCACAAAGCCGCGCGCGCATCAAACAGCTTCAGGCGAAAATTCATCACCTCGACAATGCGTATCATCACTTCCAACTCGGCGACATTTATTTTCAGAAAGGAAAATTTGCCGAGGCGGAAAAAAGTTATCGCGCCGCGCTGGAACGCGAACCGAACGACATTGATACGCGCGGACATCTCGGCCAATGCCTGCTGCGTTTGAATCGTCCGGCGGAAGCGCGGCCTTTGCTCGAAGCCGTTTGCCGCGAAAATTTCAAACACGATTTCGGCTATTCGCTGATGGCTTATGCGGAAACGTTGACGGCATTGGGCGAAACGGACGAAGCCTTGAAGATCTGGCAGAATGTCGTTGAAAATAATTCTTATCCGCGCGCCAAAGTGCAACTGGCGGAAATTTATTTCGCACGAAAACAAAACGAACTTGCGCGTGCACAATTGAACGATGTCGTCAGCGACGATGTTCACGCGCCGACTTTTCAGCGCAAACGCGACCGCGTTTGGATTTCGCGCGCGAAAGGTTTGCTGCGGCAGATGAATTGAACTTTATTCCGAAAAAGCGAGGTAAGGCAGGAAAATCAGATTCGCAAACGGAATGAAGAGCATGATCACAAGCCAGCCGCTTTTTCCGCGCGCGATGCAAATTTTGGCCATGAGCCAAATCAGCCAGACGACATTCACCAACGGGACAAAAAGCAAAATGATTGTCCACACTGGCATTTGGGCGATTTCCAACAGCGGGATGAAATGCACGAACGGAATCCAGATGAGCACGCCCGGTTCTTTGCCGCATTTTTCGCAGATGCGTTTGTAGCAAAAGCAGGAAAACAAATAATACGCCAGGAAAAAGAACAGGATGAACATCAACAGGCCGAAGCCGATCAATGCGCCGGCAGCATGTGCGATATTATCGTTTTGCATAAGGGAATAAATTGGTTTGGTTTTCGTTTGGGTGAAACAAATGAACGGCCTGAATGCTGACTTTTCTGACAGAACCGTCGCCAAAAGCAAGGATAATTGGCTCGGCGCAATCGGAGGTATCGAGCCAGTTTGGTGGGGCGAGGGG